>DASTEX010000611.1:0-10883 GCA_035709185.1 Gemmatimonadales bacterium | reverse complement strand
ATTGGGATTGGGGCTGTTGCTTCAGGCTGCCGGCGCACCGGCGGCGCAATCACAGGTTCAGCATTCCGATCATTATGACTACCGGGTGGTGACGGTGGCCGAGGGATTGGTCAATCCCTGGTCGATCGCGTTTCTGCCGGGCGGAGAGACCCTCGTCACCGAACGGCCGGGCCGCCTGCGAGTGATCCGGAACGGCACTTTGTTGCCGGAGCCGGTTTCCGGTGTGCCGGCGGTGTTCGCCCGGGGTCAGGGTGGACTGCTCGACGTGGTGCCGCATCCGCAGTTCGCCACCAACCGCCTGATCTATCTCAGCTACTCCAAGCCCTATCCCGACAGCGGTGCTACGACCGCCGTGGCGCGGGGCCGTTATGAAAACGGAGGGCTGACCGATGTGAAGGACATCTTCGTGGCCAAGTCGCGCGGAGCCGGTCATTACGGTTCGCGGCTGGTGTTCGACCGGAACGGCATGCTCTTCATCACCGTGGGCGACCGGCAGGCGCCGCCCCGGGGCAACCTCGAGGCCCATCCGGCGCAGGATCTCACCAACCACCATGGCAAGATCATCCGGATCCACGACGACGGGCGGGTTCCCCAGGACAATCCGTTTGTCAGCCGCTCCGGCGCCATGCCCGAGATCTGGACCTACGGTCACCGCAACATGCAGGGCCTCGCCCTGCATCCCCAGACTGGCGATCTCTGGGAGGTGGAGCACGGCCCCCAGGGCGGCGACGAGCTCAACCTGATCCAGGCGGGCAAGAACTACGGCTGGCCGGTCATCGGCTTCGGGGTGAATTACGGGAGCGGCGCGGCGATCCACGCCGGCACCCATCGCCAGGGCATGGAACAGCCGGTGCACATCTGGGTGCCCTCCATCGCCACCGCAGGGTTGCTGATCTACACCGGCGACAAGTTTCCCGGGTGGCGGGGCAACTTCTTCGTGGGCGGCATGAACGGCCAGCAGCTCGCCCGGCTCGAGATGAACGGTCAGCGGGTGCGGATCGAGGAAACCCTGTTGAAGGACCAGGGCCGGATCCGGGATGTCCGTCAGGGACCGGACGGGTTCATTTACCTCGCGATCGACGACCGCGAGGGCAAACCCACCCGGATCGTGCGACTGGAGCCGGTCGCGCGCTGAACCCCTGGAAGGACGGCTCCGGGTGACCCCTCCGCGTCCCGAGCCCTGGCTCCGCGGTCCGGTCAGCGGCATCCCGGCGCTGCTCCAGCCGGCCGCGCACGCGTTCATCATGGCGCGGGAGGATGCGGTCGCGGCCGCCGCTGGACTCACCCAATCGCAGCTCTGGATGACGCCCGGCGGGGCCGCCTCGCCGGGCTTTCATCTACTGCACTTGGCCGGGAGCACCGACCGGCTGCTCACCTATGCCCGGGGCGAGGGTCTTACCGAACGCCAGCGTGAAGCTCTGGCCTCCGAGAAGGCGCCGCCCGAGCCACGGCCATCGGCCGAACAGCTGTTAGGCGAATGGGAGGCGACGGTCGACCGGGCCCTGGCGCAGCTGGCCGCCACCGCAGAATCGGAGCTGACTCGTCCCCGTGAAGTCGGGCGGGCCCGGCTCCCGTCGACGGTGCTGGGGCTCCTTTTTCATGCCGCCGAGCACGCCCAGCGCCATACCGGGCAGCTGGTCGCAACGGCGAAGATCATCCAGGGAATGTCGCCCACCTGATCCGGCCAGTCGTTCGTAATCTAAGTCATTGATTTACATTTGGTTAAGTCTGTCTGTTTCGTTCTGAAACCAGCCGGGCCCTGCCGGCGTAGGACCTGTTGGCTACAGACCCGGTCAGCTCATGCGCGCAATCTGGCAGGACCTCCTGCTGAGTCTGCGGACGCTTCGCAAGGAACCCGCCTCGGCTTTCATCACCAGCATTACGCTCGCCCTGGGCATCGGGCTCTGCACCATCTCCTTCAGTCTCATTTATGGCGTCTTTTTCCGGGGCCACGATGTGCCGGAGGCGGAAGAGTTGCGGCTCATCTTCACCGCCAATCCCTCTCGCGGCATGGAATCGATGTGGCCCACGGCCCACGATTTCTACGACTGGCAGGAACAGCAGACAGCGTTCGAGGCGCTGGCCCACCATCGGAGCGGCACCGTCAACCTGAGCGGCAACGGGGAGCCGGTACGCTACGATGGCGCGTACGTCTCGGCCAACCTCTTCGACGTGCTTCGGAAACAGCCGGTGGTCGGCACCGGGTTCCGGGTGGGGGACGACGGGGCTGGGGCGCCCCTTACCGTGGTGCTGGGATACGAGGTGTGGCAGACCCGATTCGAGGGAAACCCGAGCATCGTCGGTACCAGCGTGATGGTGAACGGGGAAGCGGCGATGATCCTGGGGGTCATGCCAAAGGGCTTCCAGTTTCCCACTGACCAACAGCTGTGGGTAGCGGAACGCGATCCGCGCGCCAGCCGTCCCGATCGCAGTCGCAGTGCGGTGTTCATGGTGTTCGGACGGCTCCGGGACGGCGTGAGCGACGACCAGGCCGGCCGGGAAATGGGGCTCATCGCGCAGCGCCTGGCGCAGGCCTATCCCGAGTCCAACGCCGGCATCACTACCCGGTTGCGCACCTTCGTGGAGGATGACACCGGTCCTGAACTGGTGGCCGTGTTCGGCGCCATGCAGGTCGCGACGCTGTTCGTGCTGCTGATCGCGATCGCCAATGTGGCCAACCTGCTGATGGCCCGCGCCACTCTTCGCACCCGCGAGGCCGCGGTCCGTACCGCGTTAGGCGCGAGCCGCTTCCGCGTGGCCCTGCCCTTCTTCGCCGAGACGGTGATTCTGGCCGGGGCCGGCGCCGTCCTCGGACTCGGCATCGCCTGGCTCGGCATCCGGATGTTCGACGAGGCCACCCAGGGCGTCGGCAAGGCGTACTACATGGTCTTCACGATGGACCTGCCGGTGCTGGCCTTCGTGGCGGGGATCAGCGGGCTGACCGCGCTGCTGGCCGGGTCGGCGCCGGCGTTCCAGGTCCTCCGCCACGATCTCAACGCCACCCTCAAGGATGAGTCGAAGGGCTCGGGCATGCAGGGACGGCGCCTGACCCGGGTGCTGGTGATGTCGGAGATCGCCCTGTCCTGCGCCCTGCTGATCGGGGCCGGGCTCATGATCAAGAGCATCGCGAAGGTGCGGAATTATCGCTACCCGTTTGCCACCGAGAACATCTTCACGGCGCGGGTGGGGCTGATGGACACCGAGTATCCCGACACGGCAGCCCGGCGGACCTTCTTCCGTGAGCTAGAGCATCGGCTGGCCGCCCTGCCACAGGCCCGCTCGGCGGCCCTCGCCACCGGTCTGCCGCTTCGGATCGGCACCATGGCGATTGCCATCGAGGGCCAGGTCTACACCGCCGAACGGGAATACCCCGAAGCCCGCAGCAGCGGCGTGACACCCGGATTCTTCCGCACCTTCGGCGCCTCGTTAATCACGGGCCGCGACTTCACCGCCAACGACGACCATGACAACCTGCCGGTGGCCATCGTCAACCAGTCCTTCGTCGCCCGGTTCTTCCCCGGAACGGACGGCCTGGGCCGCCGATTCGCCGAGCGGACCGGGCGGGACAGCCTGACCGCGTGGCGCACCATCGTCGGCGTGGTGCCGGACATGCGGATGGAGGGAATCGACATCGAGGAGCAGACGTCCTGGGGCTACTATGTGCCCTTGGCGCAGCGCGACCCCAGGTTCGTCAGCCTGGCCGTGCAGGTCACCGGGACCGATCCCCTCTCCATCACGCCCGCCGTGCGCGAGATCGTCGCGGCGCTCAACCCCAACCAGCCGGTCTTCGACGTGCTCGACATGCAGGGCGTGATCCGGGATGAAACCTGGTTCTACTATGTCTTCGGTACCCTGTTCATCGTGTTCGGCGCTGCGGCGCTGTTCATGGCAACAGTAGGGCTGTATGGCGTGCTGTCGTTCTCGGTGAGCCGCCGCACCCGGGAGATGGGCATCCGCATGGCGCTGGGTGCGAGCGCGCGGGATGTTATCCGGCTGATCCTGCGACAGGGCGGCGGGCAGATCTTGGTCGGCCTGACCGTCGGGCTGGTGATGGCCCTCGGCCTCACCCGCGTGATCGGGTTCCTGATGTTCGAGACCACACCGCAGGATCCGCCCGTATTCGCGCTGGTGATACTGGTGATCGCCGGAGTGGGCATGCTCGCCAGCCTGGTACCGGCCCGGAGGGCCACACGGGCCAGCCCGACCGCGGCACTGCGTTACGATTAGAGCAGAACCTCCCCGGGGGACAGGATGGGCAGGCGGCTTCAGGTGTACCAGACGCCGGAGATCACGGTCACCTTCGACCCCAACATCTGCATTCACTCGGGCGCGTGCGTTCGGGGCCTCCCGGCCGTGTTCGACATCCGGCGCAAGCGCTGGGTCCGGCCCGAGGCTGCCCTGGCCGATGAGGTCGTAGCCCAGGTGGCCCGCTGTCCTTCGGGAGCATTGAAGACCTACCGGCCGGGAGAGCCCCTACCCAACCAATGATCTTCAGGCGGGTAGTAGATTATCCGACATGCCTCACCTGCAGGCCCTGCCGTTCTTCCTGAAGCGTTCCGACGGCATCATCAGCGGCGGAGAGATCACCTCCACCCAGGAGACGATCCACGGCCTCCTGCTGCTGGATGAGGACCGGCTGATTATTCAGTGGCGCACGGCGCGACAGACCGATCGCGTCGGGCAGGAGATCCGTACCGACCGGGAGCTCGACCCTCTCCGCGAGGTGACGATTCCGCTGGAGGGCGTGGCGTCGGCCGAGGTCCGATCTCCCTGGTGGAAGTTCGGTGAAGGCACCACCCTGGTGCTCACCGCAGCGGATCTGCGTGCGTTCGAGCAGCTCACGGGCGACGCAGGGCTCAGGCTGGATCATCCGGCCGAACTGGTGCTGCGGATTCGCAAGGCGGACCGGCCTTCGGCCCGGGAATTCACCAGCGAGCTGGAGCTGGCTCATGCGGAGCGAGCGCTCCGAATCGCCACTTCCGACGACAATCCCACGTTGAAGTCATCCTGAGAGGCCACCGGATGTCGAGCCTGGTCTTCCGCATCGTTCGCGCTGTGGTCCTGGCGGTGATCCTGGTGGCCGCTGCCCTGGCGCTCTTCCTGTACCTGGCCAGTGAGCGGCGGCTGGAGCGACGTTATGACGTCCAGGCCGGAGACGTTCCGGTATCCGACGACAGCGCCTCGATTGCCCGGGGCCGCTATCTCTACTCGACCATCAGCTGTGGGCTCTGCCACGGCGATGACGGCGGCGGCAAGGTCTATGTCGACCAGATGCCGATGGGCCGGATGGTCGGGACCAACCTGACGAACGGGCGCGGCGGGGTCGCCGGTGAGCGGACCAACCTCGACTGGGTCCGCGCCATCCGGCACGGCGTCCGGCGGGACAGTACTTCGCTGATCCTGATGCCCAGCGAAGTGTTCGTGAACCTTACTACCGCCGATCTCGGCGCCGTAATCGGGTACCTGCGAAGCCTGCCCCCGGTCGACCGGGAGCTGCCGGCCTCAGGGTTCGGCTGGCTGGGACGCGCGCTGCTGGCCACCGGCCGCCTCGAGATCCTTCCGGCCAACAAGACGCCCCCGTTCCGGGAACCGGAACCAGTCACCCCCGGCCCCACCGCGGAGTACGGCCGCCACCTGGCGGACATCGCCGGTTGTCACGGTTGTCACGGTCACGGGTTGTCAGGCGGGAAAGTGGCGGGACCGCCCGATCTCCCTCCAGCTTCCAATCTGACACCGGCCGGTCTGATCAACTGGACCCAGGCCGATTTCGCGCGACTGATGCGGGAGGGACTCCGACCCGCCAACGCTCCGGTCCACGAGTTCATGCCCTGGGAGGTATACCGCAACATGAGCGACGAGGACCTCGCCGCCCTCTGGGCCTACCTTCGGAGCGTCCCTCCCAGGCCATTTGGCAACAAATGACGCTATGCTCGATTGACGATTGACGATTGACAATTGACGATTTCAGGCGCCACCGACCCGCGGGTGCCATCGGCAATCAGCAATTGTCAATCGTCAATGGGACCGGCGGCCCCGTTCCAGCAGCTGCTCGGTCAGCCGCCTGATCAGCGCGTCGGCGTGATCTTCCAGCTCCTCGATCCATTCTTCGGCATCGTCGTCCAGGTTCCGCTGCCAGCGCTCGCCCCGATCGAAGGATCCGCAGCGGTTGGAGGGCGCGGTGCCCTGGAGAAAGACCTCGCGCTCGCCGCAGCCGAAACCGATCCAGCTGAAAAACCCGGAACCGACCGAGGTAATCTCGATTCCGTCCGGCACCGGGAACGGTTCCGGGCCCTGCCGCCGGAAGGCGTCCCGGAGAAACCGCTGCACGATGGGCAGGGCGGCGCGGGCGCCCGGCAGGCCCAGGCTGCGACCGTCATCGTGTCCCACCCAGACCCCCACCACCAGCGACGGCGTATAGGCGATGAACCACGCGTCGCGCCAGTCGTTCGAGGTTCCCGACTTTCCCGCCAGCCCGCCATTCCAGCCGGTCATCTCGCCCAGGGCGCGGCCGGTTCCCCGCGCCACCACACCCTCCAGGGCCGAGGTCACCAGGTATGCCTCCGCCCGGTCCACCACCCTGGAACCCCTTCGCCGTTCCAGCGTGCGCCCGGTGCCATCGTATCGGGTCATGCCTAACAGCGCCCGCGGTTCCGCCCGGTAGCCTTCGGCCGCCAGGGTGCCGTAGGCCCGCGTGAGCTCCAGCAGCGTGACTTCGGACGTACCCAGGGCCAGGCTGGGCACCGGATGGAGCGGGCTGCTGATGCCGAGGTCCCGCGCGGTCGAGACGATCCGCTGGGGCCCAACCGCCAGTCCCATCCGGGCGAACGGCACGTTGAGCGACTGCTCCATGGCCTGCCGCACCGTCACTTCGCCCCGGAAGTCCCGATCGTAATTCATGGGCTCCCACGGCCCCGCCGGCGTATCGACCCGGAAGGGCTCGTCGCGCAGCTTGGAGGCGAGCGTGAACCGGGGCTGGTCGCCATGGGGTCGGCCCAGAGCCGCCAGCGCCACGATGGGCTTGAACGCGCTTCCCGGTTGACGCCTCGCATCGGTGGCGCGGTTGAACTGGGACGCGCGGTAGTCACGGCCCCCTACCATGGCCAGTACTTCACCGCTCTGGGGATCGAGCGCCACCAGTGCCGCCTGGGCGTCCCGGCTCAGCCGCTTCAGTCCCTCCTGCACCGCCCGGTTGGCCGAGCGCTGCAGGTCGGCGTCGATGGTGGTATAGAGGGCAGCCCCGCGCTGCGCGAGCCTCGCATTGTCCCGGGCCAACGCCTTCAGGGCCCAGTCGCGGAAATGCGGCGCCGGGACGCCGGGACGGGGATAGGGCTTGGAGCGGATCCGCTCCCGGCTGGCGCGAGCCGCGGCCTTCTTCGAGATCCGTTCCTGCTCCAGCATCAGGCGGAGCACCAGGTCGCGCCGCTTGCGGGCGATCCCGGGGTTCCGCACCGGCGTGTACCGGTTCGGCGCCTGGATCATGCCGGCGAGAAGCGCCGACTCCCCCAGGGTGAGTTCGCCCGGGTCCTTGCCGAAGTAGTAGCGGGCGCCGGCCCCAACGCCGCGGATGGCGTCGCCCCCGTCCTGTCCCAGGTAGATCTCGTTGAGGTACGCCTCGAGAATGGCCTTCTTGTCATAGCGGTCCTCCAGCACGGCGGCCATGGCGGCTTCACGCAGCTTGCGAAGTGGCGTGCGGCGCGAAGTGAGGAAGAGATTCTTCGCCAGCTGCTGCGTGATGGTGCTGCCGCCCTGCCGGATCTCACCGCTCTTCAGGTTGGCCACCGCCGCCCCACCGATCCGCCACAGGTCCAGCCCGTGATGCGAGAGGAACCGCTGATCCTCCACAGCCAGAACCGCCTGGATCAGGGACTCCGACACCTTCCCCAGCCGGACCGGAATGCGGTACTCGGCGATTTCGGGATCGATGACGCCGACCGGCACCGGAGTGATTTGCCGGTCGGTTGAATGCCAGGAGTTGGGACGGCTGTAAAGCGAGGTCGGGACCCGGGCAAGCGGAGGTTCGAGCCGGGCCCGGAAGGAGGCCTCGTATACGATGCCCAAACAACCCAGTAGAGTGACTGTCAATACCCCGTGCTGGAGTCGGCGTGACCGCACCAAACCCGTCACCCGGCCACCAACTCGGCGCAGGAGGTTAAAAGAGCGTCTGATCATCCCGCTGCCCTCGAAACGGAGTATAGGAACAGACGATCCGGACCCAAGTGCGGTTTCATTTTGTAACGCCAATTTCGGGAACGCGATGAAACGGGTCTCCACCTTATGACGCGCGAGACCGGCGTTCCGGTTGCCCCGGGTGCTTCAGCGGAACGAATCAACGGCTCGGTTCGATGGATCGGCCGGTGAATCAAGCTGGGTGGGTTCAGACCTCGCATCTCGTGGTGGCCAGGTGAACCGTGCCGGTGCAGTTCTGTCCATCAGCCTCCGCCGCAACCGTCTTCAGGGTGAACCTCTGCCGCGGGAACCCATGGACCTGAAGCCAGCCAACCTGAAACGCTACGCCAGCGTGACCCGCCTGCTCCTCAAGTACCGCCGCACCTCCGACGGGAAGAGCCTGGTCGCCGGCACCGGTTCCAGCGAGGAGATTCTGCCCGAAGATGCCGAGAAGGGCGAGGCGCTCGCGAAGGATCTGGAGTCGCTCGGGCCCACCTTCATCAAGCTGGGCCAGGTTCTCTCCAGCCGGAGCACGTTGATCCCCCCGGCATATGCCGAAGCCCTGGAACGGCTCCAGGACTCGGTGGAGCCATTCCCCTATGAAGAGGTGGAGCGGATCGTCACCGACGAGCTGGGAGTCAGGATCTCCAAGGCCTTCGAGTCATTCGACCACAAGCCCCTGGCGAGCGCGTCGTTGGGTCAGGTCCATCGGGCCCGGCTCCGGGACGGCCGCCAGGTGGTGGTCAAGGTCCAGCGACCCAACATCCGCCAGCGCATCACGGAGGACCTCGAGGCCTTCGACCAGATGGCCCGGCTGCTGGAGAAGCACACCAGCGTGAAGGAGAACCTCGACCTCCCCGCGGTGCTGGACGAGTTTCGCAAGACCCTGTTCGAGGAGCTGGATTACCGCCGGGAAGCCCAGAACCTGGACCGGCTGGCTGAGGAGCTTGCCGATTTCGAGCTGATCGTGGTTCCCCGCCCGGTCCACGACTACACCACGTCCCGGGTCCTCACGATGGATTACGTCGAGGGGGAAAAGATCACGAAGATCAACCCGGTGGCCCTGCTCGGCAGCAAGGGCGAGGTCCTGGCGGAGGAATTGTTCCGGGCCTACCTGAAGCAGATCCTGGTGGACGGCTTCTTCCACGCCGATCCCCATCCGGGCAACGTGTTTCTCACGCCCGACGGACGCATCGCCCTGATCGACCTGGGAATGGTGTACCGGCTTTCGCCCCAGTTGCAGGACACGCTGCTGATGATGGTGCTGGCCATCGCGGACGGCCGCGGCGAAGAAGCGGCGGACCATACGCTGGCGCTGGCCGAGCAGCGGGAGGGGGTCAACGAGGCCGAATTCCGGCGGCAGGTGGCGAGCCTGGTGGCGCAGTACAGTGGTGCGGGGCTGTCAGACCTGTCGGTGGGCAAGGTGTTTCTGGAGATCGTGGACACCGCCGTGCGCAACGGCGTGGCGCTGCCACCCGAGACGACGCTGCTGGGCAAGACCCTGTTCAATCTCGACGCCGTCGGCCGGACCCTGGCGCCGGGCTTCAACCCCACCGAGTCGATCCGGAGCTACTCCGCGCATCTGCTGCGGCAGCGGATGCTGAAGAGCGTCACGCCGGGGAACCTCTTCAGCATGGTGCTGGAGCTGCGGGACTTTCTCGGACGCCTGCCCTCGCGGGTCAACCGGATCCTCGACGCGGCCGCGTCCAACCAGCTGGGCCTCAAGATTGACACCGGTATCGATGGTCCGCAGTTCATGGTGGGCTTCCAGAAGGTGGCCAACCGGATCACCATGGGGCTGATCCTCGCCGCGCTCATCGTCGGAGCGGCGATGCTGATGCAGGTCGAGACGACGTTCCGGATCTTCGGCTATCCCGGACTCGCGATCCTGCTGTTCCTGGCCGCGGCGGGAGGGGGGATTGTTCTGCTATTCCGGATTGTGACGAAGGATTGGAGGGATGACAAGAAGAAATAATACAGATTGCTGAGTGCAGATTGCAGGTTGCAGATTGTAGAAGGCTCTACTGATCTCGACGTCCTCGACGTCCTCGACGTCCTCGCTGTTCCATCCGCAACGCTCCGCCCCATCCGGGTATCCAACTGCATTAAGCCCCTTAAACCGTCCCCTCGGGCCAGGAGCGGTCAGTGATCGATCGCCTGCTGCAGGACCTCCGGTACGCCTTTCGCCGGCTCTGGCGGGAAAAGACGCTGTCGTCGGTGGCCGTCGTCACGCTGGCTCTCGGGATCGGCGCCAATACGGCCATGTTCAGCCTGGTTTCGGCGGTCCTGCTCCGGCCCCTGCCGTACGCCGAGCCCGACCGGCTGGTCATGATCTGGAAACCGGATGAGCCGGGGACGACAACCTGGCTGGCGGTGCCCGAGGCGGAGAGCTATCGGCACGACGTTCCGAGCTACTCCTCGATGGGGTATTACACCGATGGGACCGTCAACCTGACCGGCGGGATGGAACCGGAACGGGTTAACGCCGCCGCGGTCACGGCCGGCGTGTTTCAGACCCTTGGCGTGGAGCCCCTGCTCGGACGGGCCATCGATTCGACCGACGACGTCCCGGGAAGCGACGTGGTTGTGCTGGCGTACGGGCTTTGGCAACGGCGCTTCGGCGGAGACGATCGCATCATCGGCCAGCCGATCAAGGTCAACGGGGAAGATCGGATCGTCATCGGAGTGATGCCCCCTGAATTCCGGCTCCCGCTGGA
>DASTEX010000610.1:0-6108 GCA_035709185.1 Gemmatimonadales bacterium | reverse complement strand
TCAGTCGAGGGGATGAATCCCATGACGCTGGCGGTCACCGGGGCGAGGATCTTCCCGTTTCCCGCCAAACCCCGGGTCATCACGCTGGAACTCTCCACCGCGCCGGATCTCGAGCTGCTGCAGGACCGGATCGAACGGGGTGGCGAGCGGATCGGGTTTCCTCCCGAGGGCCGGCCTTTCCAGCCTCACGTCACCCTCGGCCGGGTGCGGGAAGGGCAGCGACTGCCGCTGGGAGCGCTGGAGGAGCTCGACCGGGTTCCCCCGCAGCCCGCCTTCGTGGCCGATCGCCTGGTGCTGTACGAGAGCCAGCACGGGAGCAACGGCCCGACCTATCACGCCCGCTGGGACTACTCCCTGCGCCGATCGTGAAACCGCGCATCCTGGTAGTGGACGACGAGCCCGGTGTCCGCGATGCCTTGCGGCAGGTGCTCGAATACGAAGGGAACGAAGTCCGGGTGGCCGCCTCGGGCGGTGAGGCGATCACTATCTATCCGGAGTTCCGGCCCCACCTGGTCTTTCTGGACGTCAAAATGGGCGGGCTCGACGGCCTCGAGACCCTGGCCCGGCTTCGCGCCATGGATGAGCGGGCCCAAGTCGTGATGATCTCGGCGCATGGGACGGTATCGACCGCGGTGCAGGCCACGCAGCGAGGCGCCTTCGACTTCCTGGAGAAGCCGCTCGATACCGACCGGCTGCTGGTGACGGTGCGCAATGCGCTGGCCCGGAGCGAGCTGCTCCAGGAGAACGAGCGGCTGCGGGAGGCCGCCGAGGTGGATTTCGCCATTGTCGGCCAGAGCCCGGCCCTCGAGGCGGTCCTGGCCACCATCGAGAAGGTGGGCCCGACGCCGGCCCGGGTCCTGATTACGGGGGAGAACGGCACCGGCAAGGAGCTGGTGGCGCGGGCCATCCACCAGCGCTCTACCAGGAGCAGTGGACCATTCGTCGAGGTCAACTGCGCGGCCATCCCGTCCGAGCTGATCGAGAGCGAGCTCTTCGGCCACATGAAGGGATCCTTCACCGGTGCCGTGGCCGACCGCGCCGGCAAGTTCGAACAGGCCGACGGCGGTACCCTCTTCCTCGATGAAGTGGGCGACATGTCGCTCGCCGCGCAGGCGAAGGTGCTGCGGGTGCTCGAGACCGGCGTGGTGACCCGCATCGGCGGCAGCCGCGCGATCACCGTGGACGTGCGGGTCCTCGCCGCCACCAACAAGCGGCTCGATGCCGAAATCGCCGAGGGCCGGTTCCGGGAAGACCTGTACTACCGCCTGAACGTGGTGCCGATCTCGGTGCCGCCCCTCAGGGACCGGTCGGAAGACATTTCTCTCCTGGTCGATTACTTCTGCCAGCGCATGGCGGGCCGGAGCGGCGTACCGGGGCGGCGGTTCTCGCCCGAGGCGGTACACGCCCTGCAACAGCGGCCGTGGCCGGGGAACGTCCGGGAACTAAGGAATGCGGTCGAACGACTGTTGATCCTGGCGCAGGGGAAAGAGGTCACGGCACAGGATGTGGGCCGGCTGCTGACGGGGGTCCACCGGGCTACGCCGCCCGGCGGAGCCGCGGATGCGGCCCGCGGCGGCACCTTCGAGGAATTCAAAAGCGAGGCGGAACGCGCCTTCCTGCTCTCGAAGCTGCGGGAGTATCACTGGAACGTGGCGGAAACCGCCCGGGCGCTCGACATGCCGCGGTCCAATCTGTACAAGAAGATCGAGCGTTACGGACTCACCCGGGAGACCGGATGACCGCTCCCCGCGACTGGGACAAGGAGCTGGCCGAGATCGACAAGCTGATGTCGAATCAGCCGGCCGCGCTGCCGGCCCCCGCAGGCAGCAAGGCCCAGCCGGCCAGGCCGGCGGCCCCGGTTCCCCCTCCGGCTGCAACGGGGAAGGCCGCCTGGAGCACGTGGCTCAGGGTTCTGCTGGGAGTGCTTGCCGGCGCGGCGCTGACCCAGTGGCCGTATGCCCGACAGTGCGGCCTGGGGGTAATACTCTATCTTGGCGCCGTGGGGGTGGTCACGCTGGCCGGACTCTGGGGCGCGGTTGCCGCCTGGCGCAAGCGCATGGGGCTGGCGCACGCGATTGCGTTGCTGGTGATGCTGTGGGGCCTGGTCCTGGCCGCCGCAGTGGTGCTGCCGCGTACCGGGTACGCCCGGCAGACCGCCTCGTGGTTGTGCTCTTGAATTCAAAAGCAGTTTTCCGACTTTTCCGCCCTTTCCGACTCTTCCGACATGGCCAAGACCTTCAAGAACTTCATCGGGGGCGACTGGGTTGCCCCGTCCAGCGGCCGCTACTTCGATAACCGCAATCCGGCCGACCGGTCCCTGATCGGGCGGTTTCCCGATTCTGGTCCGAGCGACGTGGCAGCGGCGGTGCGCTCGGCGACGCGCGGGTTCCAGCTGTGGTCCGCCACTCCGGCCCCCGCGCGGGGAGACGTGCTTCGCCGGGTGGGCGATCTGCTGCTCGAGCGCAAGGACGAGATTTCCCGGGCGATGACCCGGGAGATGGGGAAGGTGCTGGCGGAAACCGGGGGCGATGTCCAGGAAGGGATCGACACCGCGTTCTACGCCGGCTCGGAGGCCCGCCGTCTGTTCGGGCACACGGTGCCCTCGGAGCTTCGCAGCAAGTGGGCCATGAGCTACCGCCGGCCGATCGGGATCTGCGGGTTGATCACGCCGTTCAACTTCCCGATGGCGATCCCGACCTGGAAGATGTTCCCCGCGCTGGCGTGCGGTAACAGCGTGATTCTCAAGCCGTCGGAAGATGTCCCCCATACGGCTGCCCTGCTGGTCGAGATCCTGCTGGAGGCGGGCTTACCGCCGGAGGTCATCCAGCTGGTGCACGGGCGGGGAGACACAGCGGGCCGGGCGCTGGTGGAACATCCCGCGGTCCCGGTCATCTCCTTCACCGGTTCCACCGGCACCGGCGCCGCCATCGGCGAAACCTGCGGCCGGATGCACAAGCGGCTCTCGCTCGAGATGGGCGGGAAGAACGCCATGATCGTGATGGACGATGCCGATCTCGATCTGGCGCTGGAGGGCGTGCTGTGGGGCGCGTTCGGCACCACGGGACAGCGCTGCACCGCCACCAGCCGGCTGCTGCTGCACCGCCGGATCCACGACAAATTCGTCGCCCGGCTGGTGGATGCGGCGAACAAGATGCGGCTGGGGAACGGCCTCAGCGAAGACACCGACGTGGGGCCTCTGATTCACGAGGCGGCGCTGGAGAAGGTGGAACAGTACGTGGCGATCGGCCGGGACGAGGGAGCCGAGGCGGTCTGCGGCGCCCGCCGGGGCACTGGAGCGCGGCTCTCGAAGGGTTGGTTCTACCGTCCGACGGTGTTTACCGGGGTCAGACCCAACGACCGGCTGGCCCAGGAAGAGATTTTCGGGCCGGTGCTGAGCGTGGTCCGGTTCAATCGGTTCGAGGATGCGGTGCGGATCAACAACAGCGTGCGGTACGGTCTGTCGAGCTCGATCTACACCGGGGACGTGAACCTGGCGTTCCGGGCCATGCAACTGCTCGACAACGGCATCACCTACGTGAATGCGCCCACCATCGGCGCCGAGGCCCATCTGCCGTTCGGCGGCGTGAAGCAGACCGGCAACGGCCACCGCGAGGGCGGATGGGAGGTCTATCATTTCTATTCCGAGACCAAGGTGTGCTACGTGGACTACTCGGGCCGGCTGCAGCGGGCGCAGATCGACAACTATTGACGATTGACGATTGACCATTGACGATTCCCTTCGCCGTTTGCGGGCCCCCAAAGGCCGGCCGGAGCAAGGCTCGGAGTAATCGTCGATGGTCAATCGTCAATCGAAAATCGGAAGCGGGTTGCGCTCGGCTCAGGTGCTGAGTAACCATTCAGCCGTTGGGAAAGTTCCCCCGAGAGGTTCAGCTTCATGCGTCCAATTCAGGTCGGGTCCTCCCGGCACTCGTCGTCGACGGACGAGGGCTCGCTCGACCAGTACTTGAGAGACATTTCCCGCTACCCCCTCATCAGTCAGGATGAGGAGGTGTCGCTGGCTCAGCGGATTCGCACGGGAGATGAAGAGGCGCTGGACAAGCTGGTCCGCAGCAATCTGCGATTCGTGGTGTCGGTCGCGAAGAAATACCAGAACCAGGGCGTGTCGCTGGCCGACCTCATCAATGAAGGCAACCTGGGACTGATCCGGGCGGCCCACAAATTCGACGAGACTAAGGGCATCAAGTTCATCTCCTACGCCGTCTGGTGGATCCGGCAGGCGATT
The DNA here is from genome assembly GCA_035709185.1 of Gemmatimonadales bacterium. GTDB lineage: Bacteria > Gemmatimonadota > Gemmatimonadetes > Gemmatimonadales > GWC2-71-9 > SZUA-320. The sequence continues at coordinate 1,865 of DASTEX010000610.1, read as the reverse complement.
CTCCAGGCGCTGGCGGAACAGAGCCGGATCGTCCGGGTCCCGCTCAACCGGGCCGGAACGCTGCACAAGATCACCCGCCGTTCCTCCGCCCTGCTCCAGGAGCTGGGCCGCGAGCCGACCCCGGCCGAAATCGCCGAAGGCATGGACATCGAGATGGACGAGGTCCAGAAGACCCTCTCCATCTCGCAGAACCACCTCTCGCTCGACGCCCCGCTCACGCCGGGCGAGGACAACCGCCTGCTCGACTACCTGCCGGACACGCAGAACGCCGGCCCCGACGCGGAGACCTTCGAGCACGCCCTGACCCAGTCGATCGAGGAAGTGCTCACCACGCTCAAGGAGCGGGAAGCCAAGATACTCCGACTGTATTTCGGGCTGGACGAGCCCGAGCCGCTGACGCTCGAGGAAATCGGGAGCCGACTCGGCATTACCCGGGAGCGGGTGCGGCAAATCAAGGAAAAGGCGCTGAGCCGGCTTCGTCACGTCAGCCGCGCCAAGGCTCTCGAAAGCTTCCTGTCATAGTGCGGGTGAGTCCACCCGCTGCATTCCTGACCCTGGTCGCGATTTCCATCGCGGCCTGCTACGGCATTGAGGCCGGCCCGGCGGCGGCGCCTCCGGTCGTGCTGGGCGATCCCGCCGGGCCCGAGATCGTGGTAGCGCTGTCACGGGGCGGGACCGCGATCGAGGTCGGGGGAGGAAGCGCACTCCGGGTGCTGGACGGAAACGGCGGTCCCATCGCCGAACTGCCGGCCGGTACGGCGGCCCAGGCTGCCGCGGAAGGCATCCGGGTGGGACTGCGACTGGGTGGCATGACGCTGGGTCCATCTCCCACGCTTCACCTGGTCTCGCGCGACAGCACCGTGCGGGTGGCGGAGCGGGAATACCGCGGCCGGATCGAGATCACTGCCACCACCACCGGCCTTCTGGTGGTGAACCGGCTCGGCATCGAGGACTACCTTGCCGGGGTGGTGAATACCGAGATGGGGCGGCGGGCCCCGGGCGAGGAGGCGGCGCTGGAAGCCCAGGCCATCGTGTCGCGTACCTTCGCGTTTCGCGCCCTCGGGCGCTGGCGCACCCAGGGGTTCGACCTGGTATCGTCGATCGCGGACCAGGCGTATGCCGGCCTCGGGACCGAGACCTCCGCGGGGCGCGCAGCCGTGGGTACGACTCGAGGCGTGGTGATCACCTACGCCGGCCAGCCGGTGGAAGCCTTCTTTCATTCCACCTGCGGGGGGCGCACCGCTGAAGGGGGTGAGACCTTCATCAACGGCAACCTGTCCTACCTCCGATCGGTGTCGGACGCATCGCCCTCCGGGCAAAGCTGGTGCGCCATCTCACCCCGGTATCAATGGCGCGAGGAATGGACCGGTGATCAGCTCAAAGCCACCCTCCAATCCACGCTGCCGGCCATTGCCAACGTGGCGGCATCCCGCGTCCGCGAGCTGGAGGATGTCGTGGTGACCGGCCGGAGTGCGTCAGGGCGGGTGAGCGAGATCCGGATTCAGCTCGCTTCGGGCGGCGTAGCGATCACCGGGCAGAACATCCGCCGGGTGTTGCGGCCGGAGGGCCTGCCGCTGCTGCGGAGCAACGCTTTCGAGCTCCGGTCGGATCGCTCGGGCAACCGGCTCGCGCGGCTGATCGTCGAGGGGCGGGGCAATGGGCACGGAGTTGGCATGTGCCAGTGGGGCGCGGTCGGACGCGCCCGAGCCGGCCACTCCGCCGAGCAGATCGTAGCGGCGTACTTTCCGGGAACTATGCTGGAACGGCGTTGGTGACCACAATCCAGAGTGCAGATTGCTGAGTGCAGATTGCAGAAGTCTCGGCCATCGAGACCATCTCAAGCAGGCCCTCACTTCTGCAATCTG
>DASTEX010000609.1:0-3187 GCA_035709185.1 Gemmatimonadales bacterium | reverse complement strand
GTCCGAACGGCCAACGGACCCGCCGCGGCCCTGCCTCTCAGGGTGCTGCCCTAGGAGAGACCCATGGAGACACTGTTCCGGGCCGCCCTGGTCTATCTCTTTCTCACCCTGCTGTTCCGGCTCGCCGGCAAGCGCACACTGTCACAGGTGACGCCGTTCGACCTGGTGCTGCTGCTCATCATCAGCGAGACAGTACAGCAGGCGATGATCGCCGAAGACAACTCCATGACCAACGCAGCGCTGCTGGTGTTGACGCTGATCGCGATCGATATCGTCCTCTCCTGGCTCAAGCAACGGTGGATGTGGCTGGACCGGGTGATGGACGACCGCCCCCTCATCATCGTGCAGGATGGCAAGCCGATCGAGGACCGCATGAAGCGGGAGCGGGTGAGCGAGGGGGAGGTGATGGCCAGCGCCCGACACACCCAGGGTGTCCGGCGCATGGAGGACATCGCCTATGCCGTGCTGGAGACGGACGGCAAGATCAGCATTATTCAGAAAGAGTGACGCCTAACGCTGCTGCCTGGCCCAGTCCTGGAGTTTCATCGTGGGAATGCCGAATTCCTGCTCCAGCTTCCGGATGTCGGCGTTATAGCCCACCCGCTCGAACCACTCGAGCATGAGTGCGTAGTCTTCGCTGTTCTTGCGAACTTCCTCGATGGCAATCCGCACGTACTCGATCGTCCGGCCCAGGCCCTGGCTCAGCGCCGCCGCGGCCTGGGGCAGGGTAGCGGCGTCGCCGGCGAGGTCGATTTCCCGGCGACTCAGCCGGGCGGCGTCGGTAAAGGCTCGCGCGGCGAACTTCCCGATGTCGTCCGACGCGATCATCTGCAGGCTGATGTCCGGGGTCAGCGTACTGACCAGCTTGTCACCGTTCAGGAACCACGGCGACAGCAGGTTCTCCATGAAGAACACCGGCCGGATGATCACGTGCGAGGGGAAGCCAAGCTCCCGGACCTTCTCCTCGATGCGCCACTTGTTTTCGAAATGAGGAATGCCGGTCTTGCGGTGGGCCGAACCGACCGAGGTGTACACGTAGTGCTGGACCCCGGCCTCGTGGGCCAGCGCAGCGAGCCGCTTGCCCTGCTCCTCCTCGCGTTCTACTCCCGCTTCCCAGGTGTTCTGCAGCGCGAAGACCCCCCAGCAGTCGTCCAGCGCCTCGCGCAGCGAGCCGGCATCGTCCAGGTCGCCCTTGACCACCATGATGCCGAGGTCGTGGAGGGCCCGCGCCGCCGGACTGTCGGGTTTGCGGGTCATGCCGCGGAGCTGAAATCCTTTGCCAGCGAGGTGACGCGCCAGCGCGCCGCCCTGTTTCCCGGTGGCGCCGGTGATGAGCACGGAGGGTTGAGTCGGCATGGCGAACGTCTCTCTGGAGTCGGTCACAAATACGCCCGGATGACAGACCGGGCGCAAGGCGGAATACCCGCCCGGCCTACTGGTAGAAGTCCGAGGGGTCGGCGGCGGCGAGCTCGCTCAGAAAGGTGGCAATTCGCGCGGTGACTCCATCGAAGAACCGTTTGCCTTTCTCCGCGGTCGCTGCCGATGGATCACCCACGCCGGTATCCCCGGTGACTTCGATCCAGCGACGCTGGGTCCAGGCCCATCCTTCCCGCAGGGCCCGAACCCGGAAGGTACGCGCGGTACCCGGTCCGGCCTGGCTCAGGGGACGGACCAGCGAGGGTGCGAGATGCAGCATCACACTGGTCTCCAGCTCGCCGGCGTGATCGCCCGGGGTGTCGAAGAAGGGGGCTGGATCGAGGCAGGCGTACCAGTTCACCTGGCAGAGCACAACCGGAGTTTCGGGCTGAAGCTCGCGGATGATCTGACGAAAGTCGTTTCCGCCGTGGCCGTTCAGGATCACCAGTTTCCGGATGCCGTGCGGTTCGAGCGACCGGAGCAGGTCCCGAAGCAGAGCGGTCTGCGTGGTGGGGTTCAGGTTGAGACAGAAGGGAATCTCGAGCTGGCCGGTGTTGACCCCCAGCGGAACCGTCGGCAGCACAACCACCCGGCTGCCGGCCTGCCAGGCGAGCTCAGCCGCCGCGACGGCGACCGCCTCACTCTGAATCGAATCGGTGGCGTAGGGGAGATGGCGGTTGTGTGCTTCGGTGGCACCCCACGGGAGGATCGCCACTTCGTAGCGAGTTCGCGCTACCTCGGCCCAGGTGGCCTCCGCCAGGACCCAGGGGCGGCCGGCGGAGACGCTCATCGCAGCACTGGGAGTCGACTTACCTGGGAGCCGACCAGGGCATGTAGCCTGGCGGAATGAAACCTGGATCGCACTGAAGAGCGAACCAGCCCTGCTCCGCCCGGACCACTGTCCCGCTCAAGGGCAGATGGGGTTCACCGTTGAGCCACTGGAGCGTTCCCTGCAGCCGGGAGCCGACCTGGAAGGGGATCGGTGAACGGTGCAGCACCTTGAAACCGCCGAGCGAGGCGTCGACGATATCCTCGCCACCGAGCCGCAGGAGCAATCGAGGGCGACGCATCGGGGAGAACGCCATCCGGGGGTGTCGGCGGCGATCGTCTGAAGGTGTCATAGTCACCAGGCCGGCTTTCGCATCAACTATGTCAAAGGGATTGCCGTCGCGCCATCCTAACGGGCTTCGGGCCGGCCACCCGGCTTCCATTCCGGCCGGGGGCCATCGGCCAGAATCCGAACCGCCCGGGCGGCAGCCTCGATTACCTGCGCCATATGCCCGTAATCGAGCTTCTCCGCTTCGTCGCCCGGACGGTGGTAGTCCGGGTGCATGTTGAAGCTCGACAGTGTGTGGGCGGGGATGCCCCGGACGGCAAAGGCGTAGTTGTCGCTTCGGCGGAAAAAGTTCTGGGCCGGCCGGGGGTCGGCCACGATCGGAATGCCGCCGGCGAGCAGCTGCTCGCCCATGTTGGATCGTTCGTAACCGGTCAGCCAGGCCTTGCCCGGTCCTCCCGCCAGTGAATCGGGCCGCCCGATCATTTCGATGTTGAAGTTGGCCACGGTGCGGTCGAGCGGGTGGACCGGTTCCGCGAGATAACGCCGGGTCCCGAGGCCGCCCATCTCTTCGCCGGTGAACGCCACAAACACGACGGTGCGCTTCGGGGCCGGTCCCTGGCGGATGATCCGGGCAATCTCCAGCAGGGCGACGGTGCCGGAGGCGTTGTCATCCGCACCGTTGAAGATGCTGTCGGTTGTGGCGCTGTCGGCCCG
>DASTEX010000608.1:0-6137 GCA_035709185.1 Gemmatimonadales bacterium | reverse complement strand
AAGCGAGCTGGTGATCGCGGCCAGGAAGAGCATGAAGAACCAGAGGGCCCCGATAATCCGGCCGAAGTCGCCCATGTGGGCGAACACTACCGGCAGGGTCTGGAACCCGAGTCCGAAGGACCCGGTCGCCACCGCCGCCGCCGTGCCGCTCAGGCCCAGGAAGATGAACGAGGCGGTGAGCGTGATCATGCCGCCGAAACCAACCTCGAACAGCTCATTGGTCGACGCCGAGGTCAGAGCCGAGAGCGCCACGTCGCTCTTGCGGCGCATGTACGAGGAATAATTGAGGATGATGCCGAAGCCGACCGAGATGCTGAAAAAGATCTGCCCCGCCGCCGCCAGCCAGGTCTGGAAGTTGGTGAGGGCGGAAAAGTCGGGGTTCCACATGTACCCCAGCCCGTTGGTCACGTTCTGGTCGGGCGCGGCGGGGTCCGGCGTTCCCAGCGTCAGCACCCGGACCAGCACAATGAAGGCGCAGACGGCCATGAGCGGCATGGCGATCCGGCAGAAGGCTTCGATGCCTTTCGAGAGTCCGCGGTAGATGAAGTAGATGTTGAGGCCGAAGACGATGACCCAGGACAGGACCGGCAGCCAGCTTTCGCCGCTGAAGAGCGATCCGTCGGCGCCGGCACCGGTGAACTCGGTGTAATACGCCGTGGAGCGAGCGGTCTGCTCCGCGATCGGCGCCGCGGTGTCGATCCCGATGCCGCCGGTGAGGTACTTGAGGAAGTACCCCAGGGTCCAGGACTCGATGAAGACGTAGTAGAACGACACCGCCAGCGGGATCAGGGCGCCGATCACGCCGATGTACCGGCCCCAGGCCCGTCCGCTGATCACGCCCAGAATGCCGGGAGCGGAGTGGAAGCCCTTGGCGCCGGCGTAGCGGCCCATGGCCCACTCGGCAAACCCGATCGGAATTCCGAGCAAGAGCAGGGCGCAGAAGTAGGGAATCAGAAACGCGCCGCCGCCATTTTGTGCCGCCTGGCCGGGAAATCGGAGGAAGTTCCCCAGGCCCACGGCTGAGCCGGCCACGGCCAGGATCACACCGACCCTGGTACCCCATTCTTCCCGCTGGGTACTCATATGCGCTCGTAAGTTGAAGAGGGAAAGCGAACTGCGGACAGCGATCCCAACCTACGGCGCGACAGCAGGATACGCAACGGAGAGGAGGGCTTGCTTCGGATTTTATTCGGGTGTATCGTGTCGCAGGCAGGCGAAGACGGTCGAAGGCAGTCGAAGATGGTACTGACCGATCACTGCAGTCCCCCGGCTTCGACCGCCTTCAACCACCTTCGACCGTCTTCGACCGGTGTTTAGCCACCTCCACTGCCACTCCCACTTCTCCTTCGGCCAGGGTGCCTCCAGTCCCGAGGCGCTGGTCGAGGCGGCCGTCCGCCGCGGCTTCACCACCCTGGCCTGCACCGACACCAACGGCGTCTGGGGAGCAGTCGAGTTCCAGCAGATGGCCGAGTCGGCCGGCATCCGCCCCCTGCTCGGCGCGCAGCTGGTGGCGGAGGGACAGGAGGTTGTGGTCCTCGCGGAGAATGAGCGGGGGTGGGGGACTATTTGCCGGTTGGTCAGTGCCATTCACTGGTCGGAAGGGTCGGAAAAAGCGTCGGAAAAGTCGGAAATTCGTTTCGACCTTTCCGACTCTTCCGACCTATCCGACCGGGAAGGGATCGTCATTCTTACACCCAGCCCCCGATTGCTCGAGACGCTGGCCCGAACATCAGGGAACGTGGGGTTATACGCCGAGCTTCGTCCGGGCAAGGAACGCCACGCGGTGCTGGCGACGGCAAAACGGTTAGGCATCCCGCCGGTCGTCACCAATGCGGTCATGTTCGCCAACCCGGAAGACTGGTCCCGCCACCGGCTGCTGACCGCCATTGCCGCGAATACCACCCTGTCCGCCTGCCCGCCTGCCCGCCTGTCCGCCCGGGGAGAATGGCTGAAGGGCGAGGACGAGCTCAGACGGCATTTTCCCGACGTGCCCGAGGCCCTCGATCGCGCGGGGGAGATCGCCGAGCGCTGCCGCTATCGCATTCCCCTCGGCGAGCGCACCGTCGCGCCCCGGCTGTCCGACACCGGCGATGCCCTCGAGCGGCTCCGGGCGCTGGCCTATGCCGGCGCCGAACGGCGCTACGGCCGGATTGCGCCGGTCACCCGCGACCGGCTGGAACACGAGCTCCGGATCATCGCCGGGAAGGCGTTCGCCGATTACTTCCTGGTGGTGAAGGACATCGTGGAGCACGGCCCCACCCACTGCGGCCGGGGCTCGGTGGCCAACTCGATCGTCTCCTACTCGTTAGGCATCACCCACGTCGACCCGCTCGCGGCCGGGCTTCTGTTCGAGCGGTTCCTCAACCCGGCCCGGAAGGACCCGCCCGACATCGACCTCGACTTCCCCTGGGACGAGCGCGACCGGGTGCTGGGCTACGTATTCCAGCGCTATCCCCATCCGCGAGCGGCCATGGTCGCCAACCACAACTGTTTCCGGCTCCGGGGCGCGCTGCGCGAAGTGGCCAAGGTGCACGGCCGGCCCGAGGGAGAGATCCGCGAGGTCACCCGCCGGATGCCCTGGTTCCACGAGGGTGGCTCCTTCGAGTCCCTGCTGGCCACCCACCCGAATTTCGCCGAGCTCGATCTGCCGCCGTCCTGGCGGCTGCTGGCGCGCGAAGCCCAGCCACTGGTGGGGATCCCGCGTCACGTGTCGCTCCACCCGGGCGGCGTGGTCATCGTGCCCACCACCCTGCACGATTACGTGCCGACTCAGCCCGCGGTCAAAACGCTGGAAGGGTTCCCCGACCTGACGGTACCGGTGGTCCAGTTCGAGAAGGACGGCACCGAGGATGCGGGGCTGGTCAAGATCGATCTGCTGGGCAATCGCTCGCTCGCGGTCATCCGGGACGGGATCGCCATGGTGCAGGCGAATACCGGCCGGCAGCTCGACTATAGCTCTTCCGACGCCGGTGACGATCCCGCCACCCGCGAGTTGTTCCGCACCGGCCAGACCATGGGCGTGTTCTATACCGAATCGCCGGCCTCGCGGCTGCTCTGCCAGAAGAGCCAGGCCGAGACCTTCGATCTGCTGGTGCTCAACACCAGCATCATCCGGCCGGCGTCCAACCGCTACATCCGGGTGTATCTCCAGCGGCTTCATGGCGCGCCCTACCAGCCGCTCGATCCTTCCCTGCGCGATACATTGAGCGAAACCTTCGGGGTGATGGTCTACCAGGAAGACGTGGTGAACGTATCGGCGGTGTTCGCCGGCATGCCGCTGGCATCGGGCGACGGGCTCCGCAAGGCGCTGTCCAAGAAGCGGCCGGTGAAACACCTCGCCGCCTACCAGGAGGAGTTCTTCGAGGGCGCCCACCGGATGGGACGCGACCCCGCGGTTACTCAGCTGGTCTGGGACATGATGATGTCGTTCGCCGGCTACAGCTTCTGCAAGGGCCATTCATGTTCGTATATCCAGGTGGCCCAGCAGTCCTGCTTCCTCCGGGCGAACTACCCGGCCGAATTCTTCGCCGCGGTGCTGGCCAACGGAGGCGGATTCTATGATTCGTTTGCCTACGTGGCGGAAGCGATGCGACAGGGGATCACGATTCTTCCACCGGACGTAAACGCGAGCGAGGTCCGCACCACGGGGCGCGGGCGGGAGATCCGGATCGGGCTGCAATTCGTAAAGGGGCTGTCGGCCGATGGGATGCAGCGTCTGGCGGACGGGCGGGCAGGCGGGCAGGCGGGCAGCAAACTGCCGTACAGCGATCTTCACGACCTCTGGCAACGTACCGCAATCTCCGCCGAGGATCTGCGTCTCCTGATCCGGGTGGGCGCGTTGGATTCCATCTCCAACGGATGGACTCGTCCAATGATGTTGTGGGAGGTAGATCGGACAGCGGCCATGATCAAACCGCCCGCCGGCCCGCCTGCCCGTCCGCCCGCCCAGCAGTTACTGTCCGCCCACCCGACTGTCCGCCTGCCCGCCCTCAAGGAGTACTCGGTCGAACGCCAGCGACGGGAGGAGTATCAGGCCCTCGGCTTTACGACCAAGGGCCACCCGATGGATCTCTACCGCGAGCGGCTGACCCGGTTCCGCATCGTCCGGTCCCCCGAGCTGGCGAGCCATATCGGCAAGACCGTGCTCTGCGCCGGCATGCTGACCACCTCCAAGCCGGTGTCGACCATTACGGACGAGCCGATGGAGTTCGCCACGTTCGATGACGGCTGGGGCCTGATCGAGACCGTCATCTTTCCCGACGTCTACCGCACCCGGGGCCACGTGCTGTTCGATCAGGGGCCGTTCATCATGCGAGGGAAAGTCGAAGAGGAGTTCGGGGCCGTCACCCTCACCGTGCTCGGCCTGGAACGGGTCGAGCGGGCCCTGGCCCGATTGGATCGGTCGAAGACAGTCGGAGACGGTCGAAGACAGTCGAAGACAGTCCCCCGGCCGCACCCGCCGGTTTCCGACTTGCCCGGGGCGGGGAGGCAACCGTCTTCGACCATCTTCGACCGTCTTCGACCGTCTTCGACCAGGAGGGATGAATGAAATGGCTGGCGATCATCCTCGGCGTCCTGATCATCCTGCTGGCCCTCGTCTGGATCGCCGGGTCCTCCCTCCCCCGCGAGCATCGCGCCGCCAGCCGCATCACGCTACGCCGGCCGATCGACAGCGTCTGGGCCGTGGTGCGGGATCCCATGGCACTCAAGGGAGTCTGGCGGGAGCTGACTTCGGTGTCGAAGCAGACCGATGCGCAGGGGCGAGAGGTATGGCAGGAGAAGGTCGGCGGATTCGACATCCGCTTGATCGTGGCGGAGTCCGAGCCGCCCGAGCGGCTGGTAATGAACGTGGATTCGCCGCCGGGGGCAGCGTTCGGCGGGCGCTGGGTGTATCAGCTCTCACCCGCCGCCGGCGGCACTACCGTCCTGGTGGCCGAAGAGGGGTGGATCGGTCCCCCGCCCTTCCGGCTGATGAGCAAGCTGATGGGACATCACCGGAGTGTCGATCAGTACCTGACCGCGCTGGGAGCGAAGTTCGGGGAGACCGTGGCGGTGGAGCACCTTCCTTAGGTCGAAGATGGTCGAAGACAGTCGAAGGCAGTCGAAGGTGGTTGGGAGACCATCTTCGACCGTCTTCGACCAACTTCGACCAACTTCGACCAACTTCGACCAGTTATTTGCCCGCGATAAACCCGAGCACCGTCTCGTTAAACGCCCGGGCATTGTCATACGACATCACGTGGCCCGCATCGGGAATCACGGCCGCCCGGCTTCCCGGCAGGCAGGCCACGACCCGTTCGTTGGTGAGCGAGAACTGCCGGGGGCTGTTTGCGCCGGTGAGCACCAGGGCGGGCGCCTTGATCGTCTTCAGCGAAGCGCAGTTGAACTCGGGCATGGGCGGCGAGGCAACCACCAGCGGCAGGGTACGGGCGTTGTCCTTCAGGATCTGCCGCAGGTCGGCCGGCAGCCGGTCGTAGGCGCCGGTACTGCCGCTGACCCAGTCGGTCAGCAGCCGCACCGCCTGCATGTGGTCGCCCGCCTGAATGGGCTGGGCAAACGCCGCAAACGCACCCACCACCTCCTCCATCACCTTCTGTCCTTCCGGCAGGTCCACCATCAGGTGAAACAGTCCCGGTTCGGCCAGCACCACGCTCCGGACCAGCTCCGGATGCTCCGCCGCCATCACGGCGGCGATAGTCCCGCCGTAGGAGAGTCCCACCAGGTGCACCGGGCCGGCGTTCAGGGCCCGCACCAGGGCCACGAGATCGGCGACGTGCGCCGCCACGCTGTATTCCCTGGTCGAATCGGGCCAGGCCCCGGTGCCGTGATACCGCAGACTGTAGGACACGAAGCGGTGGCCGCGGGAGAACGCTGCCCGCTGCGGTTCCCAGAACCGGAGATCGCCTACTGCCCCATGGATGAAGACCGCCGGCGTGCCCTTGCCCTGTTCGCGATAGGAAAGCACCACACCGTTGACGCGCAGCGTCCGCACCGGCGGGGCGCTGGAGTTCTGGGCCGGGCTGACGCTCGCTGCGACAGCGAGAAGGACACCGACCAGGCGGATGCGGCGAAAGTGGTGCATGGGAGCCTCCCTCTGCGGAGGATTCAACAATGCACCGCAGGAACGGGTCGTGCCA
>DASTEX010000607.1:0-7609 GCA_035709185.1 Gemmatimonadales bacterium | reverse complement strand
GAGTCCTGTAGTCATGAGCCTCCCAGCCGGTCGAGCAGCCGCCTGAGCGCTCCTTTTTTCGGCTCCCCAGCTCCCTGGGAGACTCCCGCGCCTCCCTCTTCCTGCAGGGTGGCCACCGCTGCAATGCGTTCCAGTTCGTTGGCCAGTTCGTCGGCGGTCTGGTGTCGCCGGTGCGGGTCCTTGGCCAGCACCCGCTCCGTCACCCGGTCCACCTGCGGGGGAAGCCCCGGCCGATAACGGCTGGGGGGAGCGCTGGACGCCTTCACGTGCTGGCGCAGCACCTCGGCCAGTGATCCGATGAAGGGCGGGCGGCCGGTGATCATCTCATAGTAGACGCAGCCCAGTCCGTAGATATCGGCTCGCGCGTCGGCATCGCCACCTTCGATCAGCTCGGGGCTCATGTAGGCCGGGGTACCGAGAGGAAGCCCCATGGCCGTCAGCCGGGTGCCCCCGGCGCTCAGCGCCCGGCCCAGCCCGAAGTCGGTGATGATCGCGTGGCCGCCCGAGAGCATAACGTTCTCGGGTTTGATGTCGCGATGGATCACGCCCTGCTGGTGGGCGTAGCCCAGGCCCCGGGCGACCTCGATCGCATACCGGGTGGCTTCGAGCAGGCCGATGTGCCCCTGGGCCAGCCGGGCCCGGAGCGAGAGCCCCTCGATATAGGGCATGACGTACCAGCAGAGCCCGGCCCGCGCCCCGCTGTCGATCAGCGGCAGAATGTTGGGATGCTGCAGTCCCGCGGTGATTCTGATCTCACGCAGGAACCGCTCCGCGGCGTCGGGCGTGGCGGTCTCGGGCGGCAGCAGCTTGATAGCGACGGTACGCCCATGGCGCAGATCATTCGCCAGAAAGACGCGCGCCATCGAGCCCCGGCCCAGCTCCCGCTGGATCCGGTAGGTCTCGGCCACTGCCTGCTGCAGTTGTGACTGGATGACCGCTTCGTTCATTCGAACGAAACCTCGTCGGCATAGGGAATCACGGCCCGCCGGACGGCCTCGATCAGAATCGGCTGAGGCACACTCTTCCGGGTCCGGACGAGGTATCGCAGCACCGGACGGTCCTCGACCGACTCTACCTTGTCCAGCATCCACTCCTTGGCTTCGCGCTCCAGCAGGGCGGAGACCGTCTCCCGCAGCGCCTCCTCCCCCGCCCCGACCGCCCCTCGCACCACCAGAACGCCATCGTACTTGGACTTGGTTCCGTAGATGTCCTCCTCGATCTTCTTGCGCCGGCTCTTGGCCCGGTCCATCAGGGCCTGAAGCTGGTCCGGGGTCATCGACTGGAGGATCTGCTGATCCAGCACCTGGACCAGCTCCGAGGAGTGCTTCTTGTCTTCACCCACGATGCCCCGGGCCGCCTCCACCCGCCGCTGCACCACCGGCGCCGCCAGGTCGCCCGGAACCCGGCCGAAGTCGGTGTACCAGAGCGCCAGCACCACCAGGTTGAAGAAGAGCGACAGGGACACGGCGATGTGGAAAGCCAGGACCCCGCACGCCAGGCCGATGGCGATCGAGAGGAACACGTAGACCGCGTCCTTGGTGTCTTCCAGCCGGTTCCGGAAAGCCACGGCGCCTACAATGCCGCCGAGGCTGAAGGCCAGCGCCACGTTGTTCCCGACCAGAATCACCACCCCGGCCACCACCAGGGGGAGCATCATCACGGTCTGCACCAGCGACTGCTGGTAGCCCCGCTTCTGCCGGGTGTGGATGTAGACCCAGACGACCGGAAGCATGAGGGCTGACGCCACCACCATGGCCAGGATGACCAGCAGGCTGATATCCCCACCGGTCGGAATCGAAGAGGTCTGGAGCGAATCTGTGACGCCGGGAATCTCCTCGAGCGGCAGCGCGCCCCCGCCGACCATCCGCTCGGCCAGCTTGGGCCAGCGGGCGAAGATCAGCGTCGCCGCCGTGGCCAGCAGGAGGTAGTAGAGAGTGACCCGCATGAGCGGGTGTCTTCGCAAGGAAACGGTCATGGAAGTGACGTAAACATACTGCACTGCGCCGCCTGCGGGAGCAGGCGGATCGGAGTGGGAGGGGTAACCCCCGCCCGGCCCATCATCCCGTCAGTACCCGAGGCCCAGCCCCAGGTAGAAGCGAGCGCCCTCGTCGCCCTGGGCCACGCCCAGCGACACCACCGCGGTCCGCCGGAGGGCGCTGAAATAGAGCCCGCCGCCGGCGTCGGCATGCCACTCGCCCGAGTCGGTGGCGTCATCCACGAACACCCGACCCACGTCGGCCAGGCCCATCACTCCAATCTCTCCCGGCACGATCAGAAACGCCCGGGTGAGCCTGACCCTCGCCTCGACCGCCCCGAAGGCGGAGGACTCTCCGGCAAAACGGTTCCGGGGATATCCCCGGAGGTTCTCCCTGCCACCGAGGTAGGCTCGCTCGAAGTAGGGGACGTCGCCGTAGGTGTGGCGTCCTCCGGCCCGGAGGGCGAAGGTCAGCCACTCCTGTCCCCCGGGGCTCAGGAAGGTCGTGGCCACCCCATCGATGGTTCCGAAGCCATCCTCGCCCCTGGACCAGGTGACCGGGTAGTAGGCCGCTTCCAAGTGGAAGCGCAGTCCCCGGGTGGGTAGCTGCGGGTAATCCCGGGTATCCCACTCGTAGACCGCCAGCGCCCCCAGCTGCCCGAAATCTCCCATCCCCAGCGGTTGGACCTCGGAAATCGGACCGACCCGATTGTGCTCGTCGTCGGGGTCCGTCACCGTGTGCCGGGCCATGATGCCCAGTCGCAGCCGGCTCCGCGAGTCGAGGCCGAACGCGATGCCGGGGTTGAGCTGATAGGCCTCGGTCTGGACCCGGTAGAAGGAGCGCTCGGTCGTATCCCGGGTGTCGTTCCCGAAGCCGTAGAAGTGCAGGACCTCGATCCCCGAAGCGAGACCGGCCAACGTGGTGTACCGGTCCCGGTTCACCGCCCGCCACCGGGCCTCGAAGGCGAGCCGGCCGTGGTTCCTGCCTAACGAGTATTCCGGGGTCACCTGGAGGAACGTGGCATAGGGCTGGCGCCGGAAGCCGTAGCCCCAGCGGGTCCAGGAATAGCCGAAGGTCAGCCCGATATCGGGACTGGCGGTGATCAGCGGCATACCGAGCTTGCGGGAGCCCCAGTCCCGCTCCGGCAGGGCGGCGGGGTTGGTGTCGCTCGGCTGGAGGTAGGGCCGGCGGTCGACCTGCTGCCCGATGGCCACGGTCGCGTCCCCGCTGTCGTAAAAGCGGGAACGGCGGGTGCTGGAGCTGTCGATCAGCGTGTCGGCTCCCCCCCCGCCGATCACCCGGAGGAGCGGCCCGCCCCCTTCGCCCCGGATCAGCAGGCGATCGTCTCCATCCCGCAGGTCGAGCTGGATCTCGCCGGTTTCGTCGGGGTGAAATACCCGGTGGAAGTACCCGTCACCCCTGGCCCGCATCAGCTTGACATCGGTGCGGCCGTCGGCCAGCCGCTCGACCACCGCGTGGTCCGCCCGGTCACCGGCCTGAAGCCGGATATTCCGGGCCAGAAACCGGTAGGTCCGGAGGGCCGCTTCGGGCAGTTCATCCCGTCGCCGGATCAGCCGATCACGCAGCCACTCGCCGTTACGGGCGCGATACTCCGGAGGCAGTCGGTTGACCGCGGTATCGATCACCGAATCGGTGATCACGCGCTGGAGCTCTCGCGCCGTTGAATCCCAGACTTCGCGCTCCAGCTCCACCAGCAACCGCCGGTCGAGATTGCGGCCGTTCCAGGTGGCGGCGAGCGGCTCGGCGTACTCGTCGTCGAACACCAGCAACTGGGGAGCGGTCTGGCGGGCCACGCCGAGCAGGACCCCGTCATAGCGCACGAAGGCCTGGTCCCGGTCCCGGGGAATGGGGAGGTACCGGTCCTGCCCGTCACCCATCCGGGCCCAGCGCCACTGGTCCTCGTGGCGGTCCCAGTCGCCGAAGTAGAGATCGAGCAGCCGCGCCGTCAGGTAGGCACGGGCATCGACCTTCACCCAGGGCCGGTCCCACAGATCCTTGATCAGTTCGTCGGTATCGAGGACCGCCTCGGCGCCGGCGAAACCGGGCCGGTCTTCCCCCCCGCCGGTCGGGCGTTCTTCCAGCATGCCGAACTGGTTGCCGAACTCGGCCCGGAATTCTCCCAGGCGGGGATCATCCGGCATCTGGAAGAAGCGGGGCGTGACGTGCAGCACCCCCGCCGCTTCCAGGATCGGCGGTGCGACCAGCGCGGCCCCGGGATGCATTGCGCTCATCTGATCGCGGACGATGTCCTCTGCCAGGGTCTCTCTCAGCTCGGGAGGGACCACGTTGGTGGCGTCCTTGAGCATCAGGCGGAAGACGTACTCCCTCCCATCCCCGCCATGGAGACGGAGCGATTTCGTCTGCAGCCCGCCGCCGCGCCGGACCGGCGTGAGCCCGCCTGCCTCGGTCGCCAGGTCCAGCACCGGCACCCGCAGGGGAAGGGTCCACAGATCGCGGTAGTGATCTCCCAGGAGAAAACGCCGCAGTCCGCCGCGCCCGATGGCGGGATCGGCGATGACGGTGGCGGAATCCTGTGCGACGAGACGGGAAGGCGACGAAGCGAAGACGGCCAGAAGCGCGAGGCTCCTAGCGCCGGCGGTTACAGTCTTCACTCGGCTCCGCGCAAGGGACATCCGGCACTCCTTCTGTCAGCCAGAGCGAAAAGGTTTCCCGCGACTGACCTTCGTAGTTCACGCTCAGCACGCTGAGCCTGACCCGGCCATCGCGGGTGGCATCGAGCCGCATATAGCCGCTCGCGCTGGTGGCATACCGGGTGCCGTCCAGCCAGGTGACGTAGCCCCCATGACCGTAGTACCCGCTGCCGCTTACCAGGAGCCACCGGGACGCGGTCCCGGTGAGCACCTGAAGATTGTGCTCATGACCGGCCGCGTACACCAGAGGCCGGCGGCCGCGGATGGCCCGTTCAATGAGCAGGCGCATCGTCCGGTTCCGCGAATGGGAGATGTCCTGGGGCGAGGCCCCGCTCGACCGTGCGATGGGATAGGTGGACCCGATCACCGGCAGGGGGAACCAGAGCCAGGACTTGACGGCTCGCAGGGGAAACAGGTGGTCGCGGACCCGGAAGTAGCCCCCGTGTTCCCCGCCGGAGCGAAGCGGGTGATGGGCCGCCACCACCACGTGCCGGTCTCCGGCGCCTTCAACCGCCGCCTGCAGCTGCGCCGCCACGGCGGAATCGGTGCTCGCGGCGCAGCCCTCCCGCCCCTTCGGGCCGTCGCGCAGCAGCCATTCGGTGTCGAGCAGCACCAGCCGGAAGTGACTGACGTCGCGGACCTCCGGACCGGGACAACCGTTAGGCGGCAGGAACTCGACCCGCCCGTCTCCCGCCTTCTGCACCGCTTCGGCCTGCCGGCGAATGGCGTTGAACCCGTCGGGCCCGCTCCGGTCCCAGTCGTGATTGCCCGGGACGAAAATGCCCCGCGCCTCCGCGTCGGTCACCGCCTTCACCTGCCGCTCGAGCCGTTCGAGCTTTTCCTCGTAATCCGGCATTTCGGGAGCCGGCAGCCCGCGGGGGTAGATGTTGTCGCCGAGAAACACGATGGTGGTACTGTCGTTGACGTCCTCGACGTCGTCTTTGAGGGCGCGAAGCACCGCGTCCGCCGATACCGGCCCTCCGGCGTCGCCGATCAGTACCACGGTATAGGCGTGCTCACCCTCGCCCAGGACGGGCACGGGCGAAAATTCCGCCGGCCCCCGCGCGCAGGCGGCGACCGACACCGCCAGAATGAGCCCTCGTGCCCCGTGTCTCACCGACTGCCCTCGCATCGGTAGACGGTAATGGTGCCCTGCCGCCCCACGCCCTCATCCCCGATATAGACCGCATCCCGGGTGATTGCCAGCCCTTCGGGCTGGGGGTGATCCCGCTCCCGGAGCCGCATCACACCTTTCACCCTGCCTTCGGCCCCGACGGAGAGCAGCATCCGGGGGCGGGAGGACAGCACCACTACGTTGCCGGTGACCGGATCGACCTCGACGCCGGTGGCGCGGATCCGGGGAGTGCCCGCGACCCGGGCCAGCTCCTGGGGGGAAACCACGATGCTCCGAGCCGGCTTCGCATCGGCCAGCGACCAGCGATGGATCGTGAGGCCAGCCATGGTGGCGGGGACGCGACCGGCCTTGCAGGGGAGCAGCAGAAAGCCGCCGCTGGGATCCCACGCGAGGCCCTCCAGCTCGCAACTTCGGCCCAGGCCGGTTTCGATAATGCGATAGGGGGTCGCCAGTGTCCCCGAGGCCAGGCCGAAGGTGTACAGACGCCCCCCGCTGGTCATCAGCACGGCAAGCTCGGGCGTCAGCGTCAGGCCCTCAAAATCGTCCTTCGGAGTCCCCTGCAGGGTCAGCCGACCCAGCACCCTTCCCGTCTTGCCGTCGAGTTGGAGCAGCCGGCCGGCCTCATCGCTATGAGCGTAGAGGCCAGCTTCCTCACTCGCCCCGAGACCGGACACCTCCCGCAGTTCGTTGGGGAGTCTCCACACTGCCACCGGCGCCGCCGAGGCGGGGCAGCTTCGCGGCGCCTGCTGGTTCGCGGAGCCAGGACGGGCCAGGGCCACCAGTACGCCAATCGCCAGCAGCCTGCGGTGGGGGTGGAACATGCCTCCGGCTCCGATCATCTGGGTACAGCATCCCCCGGTGCCGGTTTCGGCCCCGAGCTTCAAGGTAAGACGGTTTATGCCGGACCGGAAAAGAAAAAGCCGTCAGCCAGGGCTAACGACTAACGACTAATGACTAGTGACTTGATGGAGAGCCACTGGTCGGATTTGAACCGACGACCGCTCGATTACGAATCGAGAGCTCTACCCCTGAGCTACAGTGGCTGGTCTGCATGCCCTGGCTCGGATTCGAACCGAGACGCCTTTCGGCACTACCCCCTCAAGATAGCGTGTCTACCAGTTTCACCACCAGGGCGCGGCGGAGAGGCAAAAACATAGCAGGAAAGCACTTACGGGTCAATCGCCAAGCCCGGCTACCGGGCCCGGACGCTCAACGCCTCGCCCGCTGCTTGCGTACTAGGGGCGCAGAGCGCCACAATCCGATCCCGCAAATCCGACGTCCAATCCGCCTTACAGGAGTACCGCTCATGAAGCTGTACCATGGGGTGCCGCTCGTCCTTCTCCTGTCGGCCGGGGGTCCCGCCCTGGCCCAGGTCAGCCAGCCACTCGACTCCGCCTTTCTGGCCGGCCTCCGCTGGCGCAACATCGGACCGGCCAACATGAGTGGCCGCATCACCGATATCGAGGGAATCGGCTATCCCTCGCGGACCTTCTATGTCGCGGCGGCGACGGGAGGCGTCTGGAAGACGACCAATGCCGGGGTCACGTTCGAACTGGTCTTCGGGGAATACGCGCCGGTGATCTCGATGGGCGATCTGGCCATCGCTCCGAGCGACAGCAACGTGATCTATGCCGGGACGGGCGAGGAAGATTCCCGCAACTCGATCTCGCCCGGCGGCGGCATCTTCAAGTCCACCGATGGGGGCAAGACCTGGCAGTTCCTGGGGCTCAAAGAAACCGAGACCATCGGGCGGATCGTGGTCCATCCCAACGATCCCAATACCGTGTGGGTCGCGGCGCTGGGCGCCATCTGGCGGAGCAACTCGG
>DASTEX010000606.1:0-2292 GCA_035709185.1 Gemmatimonadales bacterium | reverse complement strand
GACCGTGCTCGATTCCTGGGGTGGCTCGCAGTACCTCTGGCACCTGATGCTGACGCAGAAAGGGTACATCGTGGCCAGCGCCGACAACCGTGGTACCGGCGCCCGCGGCCGCGACTGGCGCAAGGTGATCTACCGCCAGCTCGGCGTGGTGGAGACGCGGGATCAGGCCGCGGCTGCGGCGGACCTCGCCTCCCGGGCCTGGATCGATCGTGACCGGGTCGGGATCTGGGGCTGGAGCTACGGCGGCTTCATGAGCCTGAACACCCTCTTCCAGGCACCGGGCGTGTACCGCACGGCAATCTCCGTGGCGCCCGTGACCCACTGGAAGTTCTACGACAACATCTATACCGAGCGGTACAACGGATTGCCGCAGGAGAACCGCGAGGGCTACGACCGTGGCTCACCGCTGTCGTATGTAAACGGCCTCAAGGGCGAACTGCTGCTGGTCCATGGCAGCGGCGACGACAACGTGCACTACCAGAACAGCGAGGCGCTGATCAACGCGCTGGTCGCGGCCAACAAGCCGTTCGCCATGATGGAGTACCCCGACCGGAATCACAGCATCAGCGGCGGAAACACGACCGTTCACCTGCGGGAGTTGCTGACTCGCTTTCTGGATGAGAAGCTCATGGGGGTGGTGGCCAGGGCAATGACACCGTAACGGAGGGTCATCCCATGCAGTACGAGGCCATGGTGCAGACGCTGGGCTGGGCCGCAGGACACGAGGTGCCGGTGCGGATCGATGTCGAGGGGGGTGGTTCTCTGGTCGGCGTGCCGACTTCGGTTGACCCCCACCCGGCAGCGCTCGAGGTCTACCTTCACCCCTTGGGGGACGAAACTACCGAAATTGCCGTTTCGCTGGCCGCAATCCGGTCAGTCCAGCTTGCCGTTTCGGGCTGAAACATTGCGCGTTGCCTGCTCGTAGGTGGACCCATCATGGACCCGGAAGCCATCAAGCTCTTCTGGATTCTCACGGCCGTTGGATCGGCCGGGGCGATCATCTTCGGCATCTTCATGACCGTGAATGCCGTGGTGCGCCGGGTGGCCGGGCCGGAGGAGAAGGACGGCGAAGACCTCGAGTTCCTCAAGGAGCGGGTCGAGCAGATCGAATACCTGGAGCAGCGGGTGGCCGAGCTGGAAAGCCGGGTCGAGTTCGCGGAGCGGCTGCTCGCTGCCCCCCGACCCGATGAAATCACCCCGTTGCCGGACAAGTGAGCCCCATGGAAGACATCCTCGCGATCATTCTCCTGTTCGGCGGTGGCACTCTGGGCCTCCTGGCGTTCAGCCCGGTCGGAAAGGCCATTGCGGAGCGGATTCGCGGTGGACGAGTTGAGGGTATCGATCCCGAGGTTCTCTCCGAGCTCGATCAGTTGCGCCACGATGTCGTGGAGCTGCAGGAACGGGTGGACTTCACCGAGCGGTTGCTGGCGCAGCAGCGCGATACCGCCCAGCTCGGCGGAAGGGAAAAGGGAGCCCTGCCGTGAAAGCCATCGTCGCCCTGGTCGTGGTTCTGGGGGCATTCCTGGCCGGACTGGCCATCGCGGTCAACGCTCCGCCCTATGTCGCCGATCCCGTGCGAGTCATGCTCGGGCTCGCCTTCGCCGGCGCGTTTGCTTTCGTGTTGCGGGGGCCGTTTGGCCAGGCGCTGGCGGACCAGCTGCGGGACGGTCCGGGCCCGTCACTGGAGGGACCGCTCCTCAGCCAGCTGGAAGAGGTGATTGCCGAGCTGCGGGGGATGCGGGAAGACATGCTCCAGATCCACGAGCGGATCGACTTTACCGAACGGATCATGAGCCAGCAGCGGGAAGAGCGGAGAATCGGTACCGGTCTCCGGGAGGAGTCCTGATGTCCGGGCTGCAGGTTGTGATCCCTCCTCCGGTCGGGTTGCCCGAAGAGGTGGCGGTCCTCACTGCGCTCGCCCTCATCATTACCGGCATCATCCTGTTTCCGGTGGCCCGCGCCTTTGCCCGCCGGCTCGAAGGCAAGGGGACCAGCGCGCAGCTGCGCTCCGAGGTCGATGCCCTGCATCAGCGGGTTACCGAGCTGGAGCAGGTGGAGCACAGAATCGCCGAGCTGGAGAACCGGATGGAGTTCTCCGAGCGGCTTCTCACCCAGCAGCGTGAAGTACCGGCCGAGCGAGGGCGACCGCAATGAGCCGACCGGGTGATGGCAGCCTCCGCGGCATGGGCCTGCTCGCGCTGGCCGGCATCGGCGGCTATGCGCTCGTCGCGATCAGCACCGGAGTGGCGTTCGCGGTACCGGTGGGAATCGTGGGCGCGATCGCCGCCGCGA
>DASTEX010000605.1:0-3048 GCA_035709185.1 Gemmatimonadales bacterium | reverse complement strand
CGGGCCGATCAGGTGTTCGAGCCCCGCACCGTTGCGTTCCAGCTGTACACCGTCCTGGCGGGTCTCGGCGGCGGATCCAACGAGCTTTCCCTATCGCGCCGATCCATCTCCTTCGGGAGCCGCTCCGATGCCCTGCAGCCGATCGTCAACGTCGCCCTTCCTGGTCCTTCGGGCGGCCACACGACCGTGATCGCGGGCACGCCGGCCCAGGCTCAGGGCGGCGCGATGAAATCGCGCAATGTGAATCTGCGGGACGATCTGGCGGTCCCCCTGGGACGGTCCCATGTGGTGAGCCTCGGTTTCGAGGCGGAATGGTTCCGGCTGGAAGCACCGGGAGTGCCTAACGCTCTCGGGACCTGGACCTTTGCGAGCCTGGATTCCCTGGAGGACGGCCTGGCCGAGCGCTATGAGCTGGCCCTGGATTTCGGGAGTGCCGATGTGCCGCTGACCGGGAACCAGGTCGCGGCCTGGATCGGTGATTCCTGGCGTCCGGGGGCGGGGTTCTCCCTCACGGCCGGCCTGCGGGCAGAATTCCTCCAGGTGGGCGACCCTCCGCCGTACAACCGGCTGGTGGATTCGCTCTTCGGCCGCCGTACCGATCAACTGCCCGGCCGGAGGATGCACCTCTCGCCCCGGCTGGGATTCACCTGGGACCACGGTGGCACGGGACGCAATCTGTTGCGCGGAGGCGTGGGAGTCTTCACGGGGCGTCCCCCGCTGGCCTGGTACCACGTGCCCCTGCAGAGCTACGGCATCGGCATCGGGACCCTCCGGTGCGGCACCGAAGCTGGTGATCAGGGGCTCCCCCCTCCTTTCGATCGGGATGCTCCGGTTGCCTGCCTCGAGGGGGAAGGTCTGGACCGTCCTCCCCCGGGCAATGTCGAATTAGTCGACCCCGATCTCCGGTTGGCGCGGACGGTCCGCGGGGTCCTGGCCTATGAACGGGAACTGCCGGGAGGGCTGGTGGGCACGCTGGAAGCGCTGCTCACCCGCAGCCTGTCGGATTTTGTGTTCGTAAATCTGAACCTGGCGGGCCCGGTGCGAACGGACAGCACAGGGCGGGTCCTCTATGGCACCTTCGAAGCCTCGGGGCGGGCCCGGCCGGCCCGGATCACGGACAGCCTCCCCGGCGTCATCGAACTGCGGAACGTCGCCGGTACCCACTCGGTCCAGCTTGCTGCCAGCCTGGCCCGGGAGTTTTCGGAGGGGCTCTCCCTGCTCGCTTCATACACCTGGTCCCGGGTGAGGGACGTCCAGACGCCGTTGCGGGTCTATAACCGCGGGTCGGTGAACTGGGGTTCGCGCGCCATCTCCGGGCGCCATGATGACCTGACACCGGGAATCTCGCTCAATCACGTGCCCCACCGCGTGGCCCTGGCAGGAACCTGGCGGGCGCCGTGGCGGAGGTGGACGACTGAACTGTCACTGATGTATGTCGGCGAGTCGGGCAGTCCCTTCACCTGGATCGCCTACGGAACGGGAGGGCGGGGGGATCTCAATGCTGATGGAGCGATGAATGACCCGGTGTATATCCCCCGAAATGCCTTCGATGAGGCGGAAATCACCTTCACCGGTGTAGCGGGCCCTGACGACGACAACTCGCCCGAAGCCGTGGCCATTCGGGAAAATGCGCAGCGCATGGCGTTCGAGCAGTTCATCGGGCTCAACTCGTGTCTCCGCCAGCAGCGCGGCCGGATCCTGGAACGCAACAGCTGCCGGGAACCGTGGGCCCAGACGACGGCCGCCTCGGTGCGCCAGGCGATCCCCATCGGGAACCGGGTGCTGGAGGCCCGGCTGGACGTGTTCAATCTGCTGAATCTGCTGCATCGCGGGTGGGGTCTGCGCCGCACGGCTCGCAGCAGCGGGTTGGATCCCGGATTACTCGAACACGTGGGGCAGACCGTCGGAGCTGCCGGCCAGCAGCCGGTGTTCCGCTTCTCGAAGACCGATGGCAGCTGGAATGTGGACCGGGTAGCGTCGGCCTATCAGCTCCAGCTGGGTCTGCGTCTTCAGTTCTGAGAATCCAGTCGCCGGCAAAAGGCCTCCAGTCTCGAATCCCCCGGAAATCATCGACGGCCCCTCCCGGAACCGCACCGTCCAGAATCCACCATAAAGTGCGGCAGCATCTCGCTGTCCAGCCCGGCGGACTACGCATGAGCTTGAACCTGAACGACCTGGTCCCGTTAATCGCGAGTTAATCGCGGTGAAAGCGGCAGTTGAGTCCGGCTCGCTATCCTGATGCCCCGTTGGACAGCGCGAAAGCGTGTCCGGTTGGGCCCGGCTGCGTCGCTGAGAGGATGGCGTTATGAGACTGCTTCCGGTCGTCGGATTGGTGCTGGCGGCATGCAGCTGGCAAGCCCTGGTCGCCAGTTGCGCCGACTGGACACTGCCGATCTCCCTCGAGGACCCGGACGCTCCGGAGGATCCGATTCCACCGCAGGATCCGCCGGACCCGCCGCCGTCAGGGACCATCGAGATCTATCTGGTCGGAGCCGACGGAGCCGGTCCCCAGCACCTCGGGGCGGGGGCCCGGCCGGACTGGTCGCCCGACGGGCAACGGATTGCGTTCCACACCGGCGGGAAGATCCATGTCATCGCCGTGGATGGCAGTGGGGGGAACGTCCTGGCCACAGGAAAGGACCCCGCCTGGTCGCCTGACGGCCATCGGATCGCGTTTGCCAATGACGACGGCATTGCGGTGATGGGAGAGGACGGTTCCGGCCTCACCGTGATCCGGACCCACGACGTCCGCAATGACACCTGGGCTGAAGGGGACATGGGGATCGGGAAACCCGCCTGGTCTCCGGACGGCGGCCTGATCGCCTTCGAGCACCTGGGCGACGGCGACATGGTGCCGGCCCAGATCTTTGTCATGAACGCGGACGGCTCCGAGCCGCGGCGCCTGACTCCCACCAGTGGGGTGCAATACGCCGAATCCGATCCCGCCTGGTCGCCCGATGGGACCAGCGTCGTGTTCTGGAGCTACGGACCGGGGATTGCCACGGTCCCCGTCACCGGGGACATCCCGCCAACCAGCCTCTACCTGAA
>DASTEX010000604.1:0-2063 GCA_035709185.1 Gemmatimonadales bacterium | reverse complement strand
TGGCAGCCGGGAGCCGGCCCGCAACCGCCCGTCCAGGATTTCACTCCGGAGCGATTCGTACAGCCACCGGCCCGCCGGGGCCCCGACCGGCCGGGGCGCCAGCGTGAGGGAGAGAACCGCGGAGCGTCGCGCCATAAGTGGTTCAGTCAATATACGTTAAATGGATCTACTTGGCCGATCCACTTACCGGTAGCTTGGCGGCACAATGCAACTGACCCGCACCAGGGGAGAGATCCGGAATGCAACCCCGCTTCAACTACGGCAAGTCCGCACCCGGAGTTTATGACGCGATGGACGCGCTGGATCAGTACCTGGCCGGCTGCAGCGTGGACGAACCGCTGCTGCACCTGGTCCGGCTCCGGGCCTCACAGCTCAACGGCTGCGCCTACTGTGTCGACATGCACTGGAAAGACCTGCGCTCCCTGGGCGAGACCGAACAGCGGCTCTACGCCCTCGCGGCGTGGCGGGAATGTCCCTGGTACAGCGACCGGGAGCGGGCGGCGCTGGAGTGGGCCGAGGCCGTCACGTTCATCGGCGAGGATCACGCACCGGACCCGGTGTACCAGGCGACCAAAACGCACTTCACCGAGACCGAGCTCTGCGACCTGACGTTGGCGATCGCCACCATCAACGCATGGAACCGGCTGTCAATTGCATCCCGGCTGGCGCCGGGGAGCTATCAGCCGGCGAAAGCATCGGCTGCGACCTGAGGACCGGCCGCCTGCACCACGATTCCCGGGCGGTGACCCGGCGCCCTCAAGGCACCACCAGTAATCCTACCGCCCCGCCGAACTCGTTCCTCTCGAGCCGCAAACCCGCCGGCACGATCCAGGGCCCGCCGTCGAGCCGCAGGTTCATCCGGTGCACGCCGGGTGTGACCGGCAGCGAGACCTCCCACACGGCAGCCTCTTTCCGTACCAGGGCCACCGGGACCCAGTCGGTGAAGTCGCCCATGATCTCTACCGCTCCCGCATCGGGCGCGATCACCCGGAAGGTCCGGATCTCCGTCTCGCCCGTCAGTTCCAGCCGGGGCCCCTCGCTGCTCGCGGGAATCGAGCGCCCGCGGAGAACCCCGGAGGTGTACCCCGGCACCCGGGGAGGACTGGGGCCGAACGGCCGCAATCGCAGCCCGACTCCGAGGTACTTCGCACCCAGCATCTGCCGTACCGGGTCGGGCGCATACCTGCCGCCGCCGAACGACAGGCCGGTCCACCGGCTGAGCGTGATGACGATGTTGACCTCGCCGTAGGCGCCGGTGAACGGATCCGCCAGTCCCGTGTCGCGGGCCCAGGGGCGCGCCCCCAGCCGGGCTTCCACATCTAATCGCGGACCGGCCAGCCGTACCGCCGCCTGCAGATCCACGTGCTTCACGGGGCCGTAGGACATACGGGTGACGGTCCCGACCCAGGCAACCCGGTTCCGGATGTGCCACACTGCGCCGGTCAGCTCGAGCGGAACGCCATCGGGACCATCGGAGGCCTGACCGGTGGTCAGCGCCAGCCAGCCACCGGCCTGCTCGCCGAAGAAATGCAGCCTCCCGCCACCCAGCAGGTGCCCGCTGGAGGACTCGGACGCGTACGAGGCGACCCCGGCCGAACCGGAGAGCTCGAACCGGAGCTTTCGCCGTCCCGCCACCAGCCAGGCGCTTGAGGCCTGGAGCTGGACCACGCTGTTGCCGCTTTCGAAAAGGGTGAGGTTGGCGAGACCGGATGCGCTGAACCGGTGAGAATCGAACCGGATCGAGGGGGCCGCCACCAGTGCACCCGAGGCCAGGAACCCGTCGTATTCAACCACGGATGCTGCCAGGTTGACCCAGCCTTCGACTTGTGCTGCGGCGGGAAGAGCGCTGCCGGCCAGAGCGGCGACGAGCAGCAGCGCTGCCCGGCGGTAACTACGGTTTTCGCGGGCGCCGAGGTGCGTCGTTCTGACCGGTTCCGGGGGCGATGACATCGGACTCGGTCACCGCCCGCAGGCGGACCGCGAGCGCGGCCGCCGGTGAAGCGCCCTGCTCGATGTCCCCCTGCACGCTCCGGCGGA
Source organism: Gemmatimonadales bacterium (assembly GCA_035709185.1). GTDB lineage: Bacteria > Gemmatimonadota > Gemmatimonadetes > Gemmatimonadales > GWC2-71-9 > SZUA-320. The sequence continues at coordinate 26 of DASTEX010000604.1, read as the reverse complement.
AAGCGATGTAATCGGCATCCTCGGCG
>DASTEX010000603.1:0-3975 GCA_035709185.1 Gemmatimonadales bacterium | reverse complement strand
GAAGCGCCGGAGCTGGTTTCGGCGAACTCGGGCTCGGCGGGACAGCCCGGGAGGCCGTTCTGTATGTTGCCCAGCAGGACGGCGTCGGTCCCCAAGTCCATCTGGATCCCCTTGTCCACGTTCATCCGCCACCGGTCACCTCGGAGCTCCCGGGCGGGTTCGACCTCGGCCGCCCCGGCCTTGATCAGCACCAGGTCACCGGTCCCGATGCAGCCGGAGTGGAAGTCGGTGGCGAACCGGACCTCGAACCCCACCTGATAGACCTGGTTCGGTATGAACCCGCTGACCCGGCGAGCGAAGTACATCCAGAGGTCGTCGCTCAGGTTGGTCCCTGCGTGGTAGAAGGCGGATCCGCCGTCGATCGGCGGGGGCAGAGCCCGCTTCTCGGCGACGATGTCCAGGTCGGCTTCCTGGTCCGGCTCGTAGTCGGCCGAGCCGGAGGACCAGTTGGCCAGGGTCTCGAGGGTCAGGTCGTAGTCGACGGTGACGGAGCTGCTGCTGTCGGTGGAGTCGGAGCAGGCCGCGGCCAAGCCGGCGGCTGCGAGGAGCAGGGCAAGTGTTCGCATATCGGACTATGTGGACGCTGGAAGGCACGACCCTTTCACGCTTCCGCCACTTTCGGCTGGGGTGGGCGGGCCGGCGGGCAGACAGGACGGCGGGCACGGCACCAGGGCCCGGGAATCGGGGAGGGCAGCTGGCCGCCACCCCGCCCCTGCGCCAAGCCTCCCCAGTTGCGTCAAGTCGTTGCCCTGACTAAAATTGAATGCTCTGCACAAACCTGAGTTCGGGAGAGGCAAGCGTGAAGGTTCGGTCGAGTGTCAAGCCGATTTGTGAGCACTGCAAGGTGGTTCGGCGCGCAGGCGTCATCCGCATCATCTGCAGTCGCAATCCGAAGCACAAGCAGCGACAAGGGTAACCATGGCACGCATCGCTGGGGTCGATCTTCCGCGTGAGAAGCGGGTCGAGATCGCGCTCACGTACATCCACGGTATCGGTCGTCCCACGAGCAACCGCCTGCTCGATGAAACCGGTGTCAGCCCCGACACCCGGGTTCGCGACCTGTCGGACGCGGAAGTGGCCCGGCTGCGGCAGATGATCGAACGATCCGTCCGGGTGGAAGGCGCCCTGCGGACGGAAGTGGCCATGAATATCAAGCGGTTGATGGACGTGGGGAGCTATCGCGGCTCGCGGCACCGGAGAGGGCTTCCGGTCCGGGGCCAGCGGACCCACACCAACGCCCGCACCAAGAAGGGTCCCCGCCGCGCGATTGCCGGCAAGAAGAAGGTGACGAAGAAGTAAACCGATGACGAATCCTACTCCTCCGACTGGTTCCACTCCGGCCCCCGCGGCACCCAAGGTGGCCAAGCGCAAGAAAGTCGTCGAGTCCGAGGCCATCGTGCACATCTCGGCGACCTTCAACAACATGCTCATCACGATCACCGACCCGAAAGGGAACACGATCGTGTGGAGCACGGCCGGCAAGGCGGGGTTCAAGGGCTCCAAGAAGTCCACGCCCTTCGCCGCCACCGTCGCCGCCGAAAACTGCGGCCGCGAGGCCTATAACCTGGGCGTTCGCCGGGTGCACGTGCTGGTCCAGGGCCCGGGCAGCGGCAGAGAGTCGGCCATCCAGGCGCTGGCCTCGGCCGGCCTCAGGGTGGTGTCCATCAAGGACGTCACGCCTATCCCGCATAACGGCTGCCGTCCTCCCAAGAAGCGGCGGGTCTGAGCCATGCGCTACTCCGGACCTCAGTGCAAGCTCTGCCGCCGGGAAGGTACCAAGCTCTTCCTCAAGGGCACCCGCTGTCTGACCGAGAAGTGCGCCGTCGATCGCCGGGCCTACGCTCCGGGCCAGCACGGCCCCACCGGCGGAAACCGCGGCCGCAAGGCGTCGGAATACAGCAAGCAGCTGCGGGAGAAGCAGAAGGTGAAGCGGATCTACGGGCTCTCGGAGCGGCAGTTCCGGAGCACGTTCGAAGAGGCCGCCCGGCGTCCCGGTGTCACCGGCACCAACCTCCTGCAGGAGCTCGAAGCCCGGCTCGATAATGTGGTCTACCGGATGGGCTTTGCCGTCAGCCGGCGCCAGGCCCGCCAGCTGGTCCGTCACGGTCACATCCAGATCAACGGGAAGCGGGTCACCATCCCGTCCTACCGGGTGCTTCCGGGTCTGGAAGTGCGAGTGAATCCCGACAGCCGGGAGCTGGTGCCGATCAAGGTGGCCAAGGACTTCGCCTCCCGCGGCGCGCCGATGGCGTGGATCAGCGTCGACCTGGAGAAGGGTGCCGGCCGGATCACCGAGAATCCCAACCGCGACCAGATACCGCTCAACGCTCAGGAGCAGCTGATCGTCGAGCTGTATTCGAAGTAAAAGAGAGACGGAATCACCATGACGATCGATCTCACCGGAATGGTCCGCCCCCACCTGGTCGAAATGACCAAGCGGGAGGACAACCCCAATCTCGCCGAGTTCCGGCTCCAGCCGCTGGAGCGGGGTTTCGGGCATACCCTGGGGAACGCGCTCCGGCGGATGCTGCTTTCGTCCCTGCGGGGCACCGCCGTGTGGGCCTTCCGGCTCGATGGCGTGGTGCACGAGCACCAGACCGTGGCCGGGGTGCTGGAAGACGTGCACCAGATCATTCAGCGGCTCAAGGCGCTGACGCTGGTGCTCGACGAACAAACCGACGACGCCGTCCTCCGGATCCGCAAGTCGGGCACCGGTCCGGTGCTGGCGCGCGACATCCAGGACCATCCCTCGGCCCGCATCGTGAACCCGGATCACCTGCTGTTCACGCTCCAGGACGACCGGGAAATCTCGATGGACCTGTATGTGAACAAGGGCCGGGGCTACGTCGAATCGGAGATGCATCCGATCGACCGCACCCTGCCGGTCGACACGGTGCGGATCGACGCCATCTACAATCCGGTGCGCCGCGCCAACTTTACCGTCACCGAGACCCGCGTCGGCCAGCGGACCGACTACGACCGGCTGGCGGTGATGGTCGAAACCAACGGCACGATCACGCCGGAAGACGCCATCGCCTACGCGGCGGCCCTCTGCCAGGAGCACTTCCGGTACTTCGTGGAGTTCGGCAAGGTGCCCGCCGCCCGTCCGGCGCTGAGCGAAGAAGGTGTGGTGTCGGGCGCATCGCGGCAGCAGCTGGGCCGGCTGATCGACGACTTCGGTCTCTCGGTTCGCTCGCTCAACAGCCTCAAGAACTCCAACATCCGCACCCTGCGCGACCTGGTGGAGTTCACCGAAGACGATCTGCTCAAGGTCAAGAACGTGGGCGAGAAGGCCCTGGCCGAGATCGCCGATCTGCTGCAGCGCGAAGGGCTCAACTTCGGGATGCAGTTCGAGGAAGCAGCCGGGGAACTGCGGGTGGTGAACCGCGGGACCGCGCCGATGGCCCCGTCGAGCACGGGCGAGGAGCAGTAGCATGCGGCATCGCGCCAAGGGCCGTCAGCTGAGCCGCACGGCCAGCCACAAGAAGGCCCTGATGAACAACATGGCGGCGAGCCTCTTTGCGCACGGCGCCATCACCACCACCACGGCCAAAGCCAAGGAACTCCGGCCCTTCGCCGAGCGGCTGATCACGCTGGCCCGGCGGGGCGACCTGCACGCGCGCCGCCTGGTGGAGCGCCGGATCAAGGATCGCGAGATCCTCGGCCGGTTGTTCAGTGAAATCGGCCCGCGGTTCGCCGGCCGTCCCGGCGGCTACACCCGGATCCTCAAGCTGGGCCACCGCGTGGGTGACGGCGCGGAGACGGCCCGGATCGAGCTGCTCGCCGAGTGACGCCCGTACCGGCTGCCGGCAACGCAAAGGGGACCCGACGGGGTCCCCTTTTTTCTATCCGGTTGCGGGCCGGAAATTGGGGTCAGACTCCAATTACCATTTACGGCCTGCATTTCCTGTGGGGCCGGAGTAATTGGAGTCTGACCCCAATTTCCGGGAGAGCCGCGGCGTCAGGCTACCTTCT
>DASTEX010000602.1:0-6093 GCA_035709185.1 Gemmatimonadales bacterium | reverse complement strand
TACTGGGACCGGTGCTGGCGTTGCTGTTAGGCCCGACCCGGTTCGAGACCGAGATTCGCGTCACCGCCGCGCTGAGCCACCCCAACATCCTGCCCCTGTTCGATTCCGGCGTCGCGGAAGGTTACCTCTACTACGTGATGCCCTTTGTCGAAGAGGGCTCCCTCCGCGACCGGCTGCAGAGTGGTCAGCCGATGCCGGTCAGAGATGTCCTTCGCATCGCCAAAGCGGTCGCCGGCGCTCTCGACCATGCGCATGCTCAGGGAGTCATCCACCGCGACATCAAACCCGAGAACATCCTGCTCCGGGGCGACACGGCCTACCTCGCCGATTTTGGTATCGCCCTGCTCCCGTCGGAAGAACGTCGCACCGCGCCGGGATTGCAGGTCGGCACTCCGGCCTACATGAGCCCGGAGCAGATCGAAACCGGCACCCCGGTGGACGGCCGGGCCGACGTCTATGCTCTCGCCTGCGTCGTGTACGAGATGCTGGGAGGCGCGCCGCCGTTTCAGGGCCACACCAGAGGCGCGCTGGCGGCGCACCTGTCCGATCCGGTTCCGCCGATCGCGGGAACCCGCCGGGATATCCCCGATTCTGTGGACCAGGTCCTGCGGCGCGCGTTGGCGAAGCTCCCCGACCAGCGCTTTCCCCGTGCCACCGAGTTCATTGCCGCGCTGGAGGCGGTCGTGGCCGGCCAGGTACCGGAACAGCCGGCGCACGCGACGCCTCCGTGGGAGCTGTGGGGCGCACCCCGTCCGTGGCGCCTGGAGCAGGAGATCCGCTTCTGCCGGGCCAGCGACGGGGTGCGTCTGGCCTGGGCCACCAGTGGCGACGGCTTCCCCCTGGTGAAAGTGGCGAACTGGCTGAGTCACCTCGAGTTCGATGCCGCCAGCCCGATCTGGCAGCACTGGTGGAAGGCCCTCTCCGAGCGCTTCCGGCTGATCCGCTACGACGAGCGGGGCTCCGGTTTGTCCCAGTGGGAGGTGGAGCACATCTCGTTCGAGGCCTGGATCACCGATCTCGAGGCGGTGGTGGACGCGTCCGGCTGCGATCGGTTTGCCCTGCTCGGCGTCTCGAAGGGAAGCGCCATCGCGGTGGCGTATGCGGCGCGGCATCCCGAGCGGGTTTCTCACCTCGTCCTTCACGGAGGATTCGCCCGGGGCAAGCGGCTACGGGATGGCGCTGCCGAAGAGCACGAACGGATCCAGCTCGAAATCGGCATGATCCGGCTGGGCTGGGGCGGCCGGAATGCGGCCTTCCGGCAGGCCTTCACCACCATGTTCTTCCCCGGCGCGTCGCCCGGCCAGGCAGCCTGGTTCAACGAGCTGCAGCGGGTCTCCGCGTCACCCGAGAACGCCGCGCGGATCGTGTCCGCCGCGATGGACATCGATGTGCGCGGCCTCGCGGGGGCAGTACGGTGTCCCACGCTGGTGCTGCACTCGCGGGACGATGCCCGGGTCCCCTTCCAGGAAGGCCAGCTCCTGGCCAGTCTCATCCCGGGCGCCCGGTTCGTACCGCTGCCGGGCGCCAACCACCTCCCTCTCGAGCATGACCCTACGTGGAACGAGTTCCTGCGTGAGCTGGACCGGTTCTTCGGTATCAGGTAACCCCTTCCCCGGTCCGGGCCCGCCAGCTCGAAGGACCGGATTTGGTCGACCATTTAACTTTCAGGTGTCGAATCCACCCGCGCCCCGACCGGTAACCTCGGCGCGTTGCCTCAGCCGAAGGCATCTTCATGAGCTCCTTCAAGACCGACCAGCGGCATGTCACCTATCGCGGGCGTGACTTTCATTTCGTCTCCTACGATGCCGAACCCTCCAACGAGCGGATGGGACGGGAGGCCACGCCGGCCAGCTGGTTCCTGATCAATGCCGGCAAGCGCTGGCTGGTGATGCCCCACATCCCCGGTCAGCCGGAGGCTGACCTCGAGCTGGCCCTCCACGACTGGCTCGACGTCCACGTCTTCGGCGAAACGCTTCCCCTTCCGCCGCTGGCGCGTCGCGCCCAAGGCGAGTAACCGGGACTCCCATCCGTTCCGGGCGGTCCCGGCCCGTCCTCGTCGTTACTCGATTCTTAAGACTCTCTTCCGGCCGGCTTCAGTGCGGGACCGGTAGACTGCAACTTGGGTCACTCCGAAGCGGAAGGAATGCAGTCACCCGTCCGGACCCTGCTGCTGCTGGCCGCTCTGCCTGGGCTCGCGGCGGCTCAGGACAGCCTTCCCCCGTGGGAAGGCGGGTTCACGGCCTCACTGGGCCAGCCCCGGCGACATCAATGGTACGCCGGGGGTTCAATCGGTCGTGACTGGAGGCTGGAGGGAGCAGCCAGTCCGGTGATCCTCGGGTCGTTAGGTATCTCGCGTCCCATCGGGCCCCCTCGCAGTACGCTCACGGCCGCCCTGGAGGCCTACGGGGGCATGCGCTCCGGACGGTCGGAAGCCGGCCTCCGAGCCCTGCTCGGTATTCCGGTTTTCCGGGTGAGTGGCGGCGCGGAGTATGCCGTCCGCGGCAACCAGATCCACCCCATACTCGCCCTCACCCTCCCCCTTCGACGGGGCGGCGTCTTCGGCGGCGGAACCCAGATCAGGCTCGAAGCCGCGCTCGGGAGAGGAAACGCCCTGCGCGGCACTCTGCTGGTCCCGCTGTTCCAGCCCATGGCCGGACGGGGACGTCCCCGGGACGATCAGACCAGGTTGCCGGTCCATCGCACCAGCCCGGTCCCCCGTCCTTCCATCCCGGTCGCTCTCGACTCCACCCTGGATCAGCTGCGCGCCGCCGCACTCAGGATTCAGGACCTGGTGGTCCCGCCGATCGACGTAGGGACCCAGGAGCCCGTCGCCGGCATGGTTCCGGTCATCCGCCGGTTGCGGACGCCGGTACCGTTCCCGGAACTTGCCGAGACCCGGGACCTGGCCGTCGACCGAACCATCGAGATCTACCACTTCATCATGGAGCGGGCCTTCTCGATCGCCGAGCACGGAGGATCACTGCCGGCCGGCGGCAGCTCCGAGGCGGGTCGCGCCCTGGCCGCCCGGGCCCGGACCGTGATGCTCGACCATGTCCTGTATCCCTGGAATCGTCTGTTAGGCCGCAAGAAAGCGGACGGGCTGTTCACGGCGCTCGTCACCCAGGCCCGGGGGAACTTTGCCCGGGCACTGGTCGCCGACACCCGGCTCCGGGCCGTATCGGAGCCCGCCATCCTCTGGGTGTTCCAGGAGTGGCTCGGCACGGTGGACAGCATCCGGCGCCGGGCCGGGCGCGACTGGCGGGACAACCGACTGGTCTGGCTGCCGCTCCAATTGGCTCTCCGGCCGGACCAGCACGACACCCAGGAGGAGCTGGACGCGATCGTAGAGGCGGCGGTGGGACAGCGGTTTACCGACGGCAACCGGATCTGGTACGTGGTCAACGAGGAATTCCGGGCCGAAGTGACCCGGACCATCCGCGAGGCACGCAGCTATCACGTGCTCTGGATTCACGATTTCCGGGGCCGCAACGACGAGGGGCAGCCCGACAAGCTGGCGCTGCGTTACGTGGTAGACGCGTACCTGGGGGCGCTGACTGACGCGGTGCGGGCCTACGACGGCCGTGGAAAGCTCCCGACGTACATGATCTTCCTCGACCAGTACTATTACGACGTCAACCGGGGCCGGCTGTGGCTGGACCTGATGGAGCGGCCGCTGGGCAAGGTGCCGCGTCTCCCCCGGGGGTTTGAAGCCTTCGAACGTCAGCTGCGCGAAGCACAGGACTCGCTCCGGGTAGCCGTCGAGGGATCGAGGCTGCTGCAGGCCGAGGCGCGGCAGTACGGCCGCGACTGGCTGGAGAACCTGATCAAGGTGCACGTCAGCATCACCAACCGCACCGACCCTTCGTTCCGGACTCCCGGGATTCTTCCCGTAGCCGGGATCCCCGACGACATCATGCGGGACCACCGCAAGATCGCCTTTTACGACGTCACCGAAGATGACCCCTATCGCGGACGGGCGATCTACACCGGGATGGGCATCGGGGAGCACTACGAGGGCCCGACGTGGGAGGACCGCTCCATCGTGGCCGAGGGCCCGATGCTCCTGGCGCTCAAGGAACAGGCCCGCGCTCTGCTGCTGAGCCAGGGGATGAAACCGGAGCAGATCCCCTATCTCCTCCGACCCCGGCCGGTGCCGGCGAGCTATCAGGAGAAAATCCAGGCCCGGATCGGCGCCGCCACCGATCCCGATCCCAGTCAGCGGGGGATGGAGCTGCATAACGGCACGGGATTCCAGGATAAACCGATCAACGTCGCCAAGGCGGCGCTCTACTCGCTGATGCCCCCCGGCTCGGTCATCAAGACGCCGGATTCGCTGTGGGGCAGCGACCTCTTTGCTTCGCTCCTGGCAGGAAGCGCGTTCCGGGGGGTCCGGGTGCTGTTCATCGCTCCGTCCCTCGTATCCGCGCCGAGTTCGGGATGGCCGGCCATGGGACTGGCCCATGACCTCTTCGCCCGGCTCATCGTTCTTCAGCAGGAATTCGGGTCCGAGCTCGAGGCGGCAGGCGGCATGCTCAAGACCGGTATCTACAATCCCGGCCTGGGAACCCACGACGCCATGAGCCGATTCGGGGCCGCGTACATCAACGCCCGGAGGACGCCGTTCCTGCGCCGGCTGTACCCGGTCTACCACATGGTCGATTCCCTGTTGAAGCGGGTGGCCTCCGCCGAGAGCGTGATCGACACGATTTCTCCCAAACTGCACCTCAAGGCAAGCTTCCTCGCCTCACGGGAAGCGTGGGACAGCCTGGTCTCGGGACCGGAAATGGAGCAAGTGCTCCAGGCCTACTTCGAACAGATCCAGCGCACCGAGCGGTCCGCGATGCAGGCCGCGGAAGGGATGAACGAGGCCGGCAGGATCCTCATCAATGCGTTCGAGTCCCGCTTGAGCGACGCCGAACGCTCCCGGGTGGTCTACTACCTCATGGTCGGATCAGCCAATCAGGACTACCGCTCGATGTTCATGGACGGTGAAGCCTCGGTCCTGCTCTCGGGATGGTCCACCGTCGTCAGCCTGCTGGATTTCGGGTTACTGGCGAACCTGAGCGTGTGGGTCGACGACCTGAAGCTGCTGGACGAACTGCTGCCGCCACCTTCGATGGTGCAGCGGCACATTGCCCGCTGGATCAGACAGGCGCTTTGAGTGGCGCCTTGAAACTGAACAGCCAGCGCAACCGCAACCGGCTGCTCCCCGATCCGCGATCCTGGGCCAGGGCGGGGCGGCTGACCCAGACCGGCAGGTCGATACGGGTCTGAAAGCGGGTCCGCCCGATCCGGTGATCGACCCGCAGGCCCACCCCCGCGTCGGCGACGCCGTGGATCCGGTTGTTGCCGGCGGGATCGAGGTCACCATCCGCGAGCCCGCCATCGGCGAACCCGGCCGCCGATACCCGGTTCAGCAATCCGTCTTCGCCGCGTCGCAGCTCGCGTTCCAGCTCCAGGGTGAGCCCATAGGCCTGGCGGGCCAGCACCTCCGGTCCCAGCCCCCGCACACCGGCGCCGCCCGGCTCGTGATAGTGCACTCCTTCCCGCCGGAAGAGCGCGCCCCGGGAGCGGAGGAAGGGGCTCCGCCACTGCGTCACCGGATCGGCCGAGCCGAGCGGGATCAGTCGCTGCCGCACGACACCGGCCCCGGCGGCGGCGAGCCCGGCAAAACCGCGGGCCGCCCCGTAGAACCGGCCGCCTAACGGCTGCCGGATCGCCACGGACGCGGTGGTCCGGAGATAGGCCTGGCGCCGGACCGGTGCGCCGTGCCGTGGCGCCGCGTGACCGCCCGCGGCGGCCAGCTCGATCTGGAATCGTCCGGCGGTCGTTTGCATCCCACCTTCCAGTTCGATGGTGCGCGCATCGTCCCACTGGGTGGAATCGAGGTAGCGGAGCTCTTCCACGCTGGCCGTGGTGACGAACTGAAGCTGGAGACTCCAGCGGGCGCGCGGACTGAGGGTGAACGACGGACGCTCGTATTCGAAGCGGAGCGCTCCCCCTGCCCGCCCCTCGACTTGCCCGCCTTCCACCGTGGCCGCGAAGCCCGGGGCACGGAACCAGGTCGGATTCCGGAAAGCGATCCAGATGCTG
>DASTEX010000601.1:0-2589 GCA_035709185.1 Gemmatimonadales bacterium | reverse complement strand
GTCCGGCAGGTGCAGCGCCAGGTCGGCATCCACCACCCCTACCAGCGTCACCTCGGGCAAGTCGATTCCCTTGGCGATCATCTGCGTGCCTAACAACACATCGACTTCGCGCCGTTCCACCGCACCGAGGATCCGCTGGTGAGCCCAGCGCGCGCCAGTGGTATCGAGATCCATCCGGGCCAGCCGGGCCCCGGGGAAGCGTTCGGCCACCAGCTGCTCCAGCTGCTGGGTACCCACGCCCCGTTCGACCTGGACCACCTGGCCGCAGGCGGCACACGCGGAGGGGACCGGGGCCTGGTAATCGCAGTAGTGACAGCGCACGACCGCCGGCGAGCGGTGAACCGTGAGCGAGATGCTGCACCGGGGACATTCGGGCACCTCGCCGCAGCTCCGGCACTGGAGGAAGGACGAGTAGCCCCGACGATTGAGCAGCAGCAGTACCTGCTCCCCCTGGGCCAGGGTGGCGGCCACCGCCTGGTCCAGCGCCTCCGACCAGGCGACGGCGCCGGTGCCCTTCACCAGCGGCATATGCCGCAGATCCACCAGGGTCACCGGCGGCAGGGGACGGGCCAGGACCCGCTCCGGGAGATTCACCCGGACCAGCCCCCGGCCAACGCGTGCCATGGTGTCGAGCGACGGGGTGGCGCTGCCTAACAGCAGGCGGGCGCCTTCCAGCCGGGCACGGACCGCCGCGACCTCCCGGGCGTGATACCGCGGGGCCTCGCCGTTCTTGTAGCCCGTGTCGTGCTCCTCGTCCACCACGATCACGCCCAGGTCCTGCACCGGCGCAAAGACGGCGGACCGGGCGCCGACCGCCACCCGCCGGTCACCCCGGCGCAGGAGGCGCCAGGCATCGGCCCGCTCTCCGGCCGAGAGACCGCTGTGCAGGACCGCCACGGCGTCGCCGAACGCGCCGCGAACCCGGCTGACCGTCTGGGGAGTGAGGCCGATCTCGGGAACCAGCAGGATGGCGCCCTGGCCGGTCTCGAGGGCGGACCGGATGTTCTCCAGGTAGACCAGTGTCTTGCCGCTCCCCGTGACACCGAAGAGGAGCGCGCCCTGGCCGGGCTCCAGACGAGCGATCGCCTCGATGGCCTCGGCCTGGGCCGGCGAAATGCTGTCCGGGAGCGGCGAGACCGGATGAGCGCTGAACGGGTCGCGGGGTACCTCCACCGACTCGATCCGGAGGAGGCCTGCATTTGACAGCGAACGGATCACTCCATCCGAGAAGCCCAGCCGGTCCACCAGATGACGCAGGGCCAGCGGACCGCCGGCCGCCTCCAGCGCCTCGTAGAGCGCGCGCTGGCGCGGCTTGCGGGCGAACCGGGTATCGCGCTCGAGGAGAGTGAGCCGCTCGCCCGCCAGGGTCACCAGCCGCTCCACGCTCGGAGCCGGCCCTTCGGAGGGAGGAACCACGTCCACTTCCAGCGCCTGGACCCGGGCCAGCCGGCTCACTACGTCCCAGAGCGGCCGGCGGAGCGCGCGGGCCGCGGCCTTCATGGTAGCCTTTCCGTCGTGCTGGTTGAGCCAGTGCAGCAGCTCGCCGGCCACGCCCCCGATCGTGGCGGGAGCCTCGGTCAGGCGGAGCGTGACGGTGGAACGGCCCCAGAATCCCGGCGGCAGCATGGCGCGGAGGCAGAGACCGAGCGGGGCGCCGTAATAGCCCGCCATCCACCGGGCGGTCTCGAGCAGCGGCGCGGTTACGGCCGGGATCGGATCGGGGGCGACCAGGATGTCGCGCGCTTCGGCGGCGGGCCCCGGCACCCCGGTTGCGGTTACGACTCCCACGACCTCCTGCCGCCGCACCGGCACCACCACGCGCGCACCCGGGATGACCTGGTCGGCCAGGCTCTCGGGAACGCGATAGGTGTACGGGTGAAAGACCGGGAGCGGAAAGGCGACGTGGGCGAAACTCATTGACGATTCTTGATTGACAATTGGCGATTGCCGCACGGCCCTTCCGGTACCCAATCGTCAATTGCCACTCGACAATCGTCAATGGCGGGGGACCACGCCCAGCCCCGACCCAGTCGGTATGACCAGCTGCCCCCCATCGATGGTTGCCCCCACGTAAGGATCCTCCGCCAGGAGCGCGGCGCCGTCCAGGTCCACGATGTCCACCAGCGGGGTAAACTGGGCCGCCGCCGTAATCGCGATCGAAGTCTCAACCATGCAGCCCACCATCACCATCAGGTGATGGGCCCGGGCCACGTGGATCATCCGGATTGCCTCGGTCAGGCCGCCGCACTTGGCCAGCTTGATGTTGATCCCGTCGACCTTGCCGACCAGCGGCGCGATGTCCTTCGAGGTCAGGCAGCTCTCATCCACGATGAGCGGGATGTCCGAGTGGCGGCGGATCTCGGCCAGCCCGTCGTGGTCCTCCGCAACCAGCGGCTGCTCCAGCACGGTGACGCCGAACTCCTTCAGCACCGGCAGCATCCGGATGGTCTGCTTGACGGTCCAGCCGCAGTTGGCATCGACCCGCAGCTCCTTGTCGGTGACATCCCGGATGGCCTGGAGGATCTCGCGATCGCGGTCGGTGCCGAGCTTGATCTTGAGGATCGGGTACGGCTCGGCTTCCCGGGTCTT
>DASTEX010000600.1:0-2488 GCA_035709185.1 Gemmatimonadales bacterium | reverse complement strand
GATGCCTAACGCCAGCGAGAGGAGGGCGGTGGCGGTGAACCCGGGACGGGCCAGCAGCCGGCGCGCCGCCAGGCGCACGTCGCGCAGGATCCGGGTCAGGAGCCCGTCGCCGCTGCCGCTGCCGCCGGCCGCCTCCGGCGTCACCACCCGCTTCTGCCCGCCAATCAGGCGACCGGCTGCCGCGCCATCGCCGAACGCTTCCAGCAGCTCGGCATCGGTCCGGCCGGCCTCGAGGCCGTCCTGAAAGTGGGAGACCAGCTCCCGATACACTTCGCTCCGGCGATCCTCCGGCAATCCGCTCCGGGTCACGACATCGGCCACCCGCCGGGCCAGGGCAGGGGACAGGCCGTCGGCCTCGGCCTGGCGGGCCACACCGAGGTGATCGAGCCGGCCGACCAGCGAATCATCACGGGCCATGTCACGCCTCCCGCGGAGCCGGAGGGACCACGCCGAGGTCGATCATGGCGGCGAACAGCTCACGCCACTGGGCGCGGCGCTGATCGAGCAGGGCGGCCCCGCGCTCGGTGAGGCTGTAGTACCGGCGCCGCCTCCCGGATGGCGCTTCCACCCACCGGCTGGCCACCAGGCGCTTGGCCTCGAGGCTGTAGAGCAGCGGATAGAGAGTCGACTGTCCCATGGCCAGCACCCCGTCGGTGCGGCGGCTCAGGGCCTCGGCCAGCTCGTAGCCGTACATCTCCCTCCGCTTGAGCAGCTGCAGCACCGCGACCGGTCCCGCGCCGCGGATCAGCTCCCGTTCGATCTTCACCCGAGTCTCCCGGTAGATACCTCGCTGTCAATAGTATAGCACGCCAAACGTACGCACCAGCATCCCATGTCCACTGGATCCGGCGAGGGATGGAGGAGGGAGGGTGAGGCTGGGTAGGTTACGCCAGGCTTGCCACCCCCGAGACCCGAACGCATGAGGCCCATAATGAGCCGATCTTCCCGCCGCGATTTCATCTCCCTGGTTGGAGGCGGCGTGGGCGCTGCCGCCCTGGCCCCCGGCCTCCTGCAGTCGCAATCAATCGCCAGCCAGGAGTGGGATTTCTCCTGGCTGGACAAGTTGACCGGCAAACATCGCCAGCTGTTCGACCTGGGCAATCTGGAGATCGGTCTCATCGTGGTTCGCAACTGGTACGATGCCTGGGAGCGGATCTTCCGGCTCAAGCATCCCGACGTGAACGCCGTCGTGGGCATCGCCGGGTCGACCTTTCCTATCAATGCGAGCGACGAGCTGTACCGGGAGTTCCCCATCGGCGAGCGATGGCAGATCAAGGATCCGGCCACGGGGGAGTGGGCCGTCCGGAACATCTTCATGGAAGGCGGCGAAGGCCCCCCCATGATTACAGAGGGGAAGGTCCGGCCGCTCCAGGCTCGGGGTGCGATTTTCTGGCAGTGCAACAACGCGCTGCACGGCGTGGCCCACCAGCTGGCGAGTGTCACCCAGCGGACCCAGCCCGAGATCTATGCCGCACTGCGCAAGGGGCTCAACCCCGGCGTCATTGTGGTGCCGGCCCATACGATGCTCGTCGGATTATGTCAGGAGCGCGGCTGCACCTACGAGAAGGTTTGAGCGGGGGAGCGTACCATGTCCGGTCGATTTCCGAGCCGTCTGATCCTCATTGGGTTCATCGGCGCATTGACCGGCTGTGCCCGCTCGACCTCCGAGCCACCCAGTCCGGCTGAGCAGCCCAGGCCGGCCGAGCCGCCCAGACCCGACATCCACCCGGACCGCACCACCCAACCCCAGCTCGACATCCCGGCCTGCTGCGGCCGCGAAGTGCTCGAGTCGGGTCTGGCGCTGGCTCAACGCTACCGGAACGAGAAGATCGCCCAGCGCCGATTCTCCCACGCCGCGTTCTGGGAGGCGGTCTCGGCGCCGGTTGCTTCCTCGGCATTGCGGACCGAGACCGTGGGCCGCTCGATCAATGGGCGGGAGATTCGTTCAGTCACCTTCGGTGAAGGACCCGCGACCGTGCTGCTCTGGTCCCAGATGCACGGCGACGAGTCGACCGCTTCCATGGCCCTGGCCGATCTCTTCGGCTTCCTGACCGGAAGGGATACCAGTGCCGTCCGCGACCGGCTGCGCCGTCGGCTGACCATCACGTTCGTGCCGATGCTCAATCCCGATGGCGCCGAGCTGTTTCAGCGGGAGAACGCGGTGGGCATCGACGTGAACCGGGACGCGCGCCAGCTGGCGACGCCGGAGGCCCGCACGCTCAAGGCGGTGCACGAGCGGGTCCGGCCCCAGTACGGGTTCAACCTCCATGACCAGAACGCGCGGACCCGGGTGGGAGCGCAAGGCTTTCCCGCGGCGATCGCGCTGCTGGCGCCGCCGTACGACAGTGCACGGGAATACAACGAGGTGCGCTCCCGCGCCCGGCTGGTGGCGGCGGCGATCGCCCGCATCCTCGAGCCCGAGCTCGAGGGCCGGATCGCGAAGTACGACGACTCGTTCAACCCCCGCGCCTTCGGTGACCTGATGCAG
>DASTEX010000599.1:0-2312 GCA_035709185.1 Gemmatimonadales bacterium | reverse complement strand
GGGTCTCGCGTCACCAAGAACAACTCCGGAGGGATCATGACCACGACCAAGCAGACCGAGTCGGACATCGGACGGGAAGATCTGGTTCGCCTGCTGGCCGACCAGATCGAGCGGACCTTCAACAGCGAAGGCCAGAGCCAGGGGCTCAGACTGGTGGAAGAGATGCTGCTCCGGCTGGATGACACCGCGCTGCGAGAGCTGGCGTACAAGCGGGGATTGACGACCGAGTCCGAGAGCGAGCCCCCGCCGGAAGAAGCGCCGTAGGCGTCAGGCAGGCGGCCCGAACCGGCTGGAGCGGCGCGACCGGTGAGGAGGAGTATATTCAGCCCCCTCATGACCTCGCGCAGCGATTCCATCCGGCCGGTGATCCTGGCCAGCTTCATCGGCACCACGATCGAGTGGTACGACTTCTTCCTCTACGGCACCGCCGCGGCGCTGGTCTTCAACAAGCTGTTTTTTCCCACCCTCGATCCCCTCGCGGGAACCCTCTCGGCCTACGGGACGTTCGCGGTGGGCTTTCTCGCCCGCCCGCTGGGCGGAGCGGTGTTCGGCCACTACGGCGACCGGGTGGGCCGCAAGCGCATGCTGGTCTGGTCGCTCATGATCATGGGCGTGGCGACGGCGCTGATCGGGGTGCTGCCCACCTATGCGACCATCGGAGTCTGGGCTCCCGTCCTGCTGGTCGTGGTGCGGTTTGCGCAGGGCATCGGGGTCGGCGGCGAGTGGGGCGGGGCGGTGCTGATGGCGGTAGAGCATTCCGGCGGCCGAAGCCGGGGGCTGCACGGCAGCTGGCCCCAGATGGGCGTGCCCGCCGGCCTCCTGCTCAGCACCGGAATCTTCGCGCTGCTTTCCTCCCGGCTTCCCGAGGCGGAGTTCCTCTCCTGGGGGTGGCGGGTGCCCTTCCTGCTCAGCACGCTGCTGATCGGGATCGGGATGTTCGTCCGGCTCCGCCTGCTGGAGACCCCCTCGTTTACCCGGGAGATCGCCCGACAGGGCCCCCCCACGGCGCCGCTGCTCGAGGTCTTCCGGCTGCATCCCCGGGAAGTGCTGGTGGGGATGGGGATGCGGTTCGCCCAGAACGTCCTGTTCTACATCTTCACCGTGTTCGTACTGAGCTACGGCGAGAAGACCCTGGGATACTCCAAGGCCACCATGCTGGCGGGCGTGGCGACCGGCGCCACGGTCGGGCTGGTCTCCATTCCGCTCTTCGCGGCGCTTTCCGACCGCTGGGGCCGGCGACCGGTCTATCTGATGGGCGCCGTGCTCTCACTCCTCTATGCCTTCCCGTTCTTCTGGCTCCTGGGGCAGGGGCCGGGCTTCGTCGCGCTGGCGATCGTGCTGGGCTTGAACGTCGGACAGGACATGATGTACGGGCCCCAGGCGGCCTACTTCGCCGAGCTGTTCTCCACCCGGGTCCGCTACAGCGGGGCCTCGCTGATCTACCAGCTCACCTCGGTGTTTTCCGGGGGACTCGCGCCGTTCATCGCGACGCTGCTGCTGGCGCGCTCCGGGGCCGATGCGGTGGCGGGATACATGGCGGGGTCCTGCGCGCTCACGGTGGTGGCGACCCTGGCGGCGCCGGAGACCCACCGCGTGGACCTCGATAAGTCGAAGTAGCCTTCAGCCTTCAGTCAGCAGCCTTCAGTCACCAGCATCGAGCATCCAGCATCTAGTAACCCTGATTGAGCTCCTGCAGCAGTGCGTAGAGCGTCACCGCTCCGGCGATTCCCAATCCGATCAGCACGGTCCGGCCGAAGCTCTTCTTCCGGACCGCGATGGTTTCGACCTGGCTCAGCGGCATCACCAGCCGGGCGATGGCGCGCTCGGTCGGATGGCCGACAATGCTGTCTCCCTGGAGGGCGGGATCCCAGATTTCGACCTTGCTCTTGTCGGCCCGGGTCACCCGCACCGCCTCGATCCCGGGGGTGCGGAGAAGCTCTCGGGGAGCCACCGTCTGGGTCTGCCAGGCGAGGCACCCGCTCGATGAGACCGCGATCCACGCCGCCAGGGCGAATCGTACCGGCACTGCCCGCATTGCATCCTCCAGGGGTTCGCCCGCGACGAGTGACTCCGAAGGCTACCACGAGGGGAGGTCGTCCCACAACACCTGCGCCGCCGCGTCCGCCGCACCGGCTCGCTCCGGATCCCCGAGGGTCCGCCACGCGCCGGCCTGGCGGCGGAGCGACGGCGCCAGGAAGGGAAGCTCGAAGGGACTCCGCTGGGCGATGGCGCCCCACCACCGCAGGGCCTCGGGCACCCGTCCGGCCGTAACGAGCAGCTCCGCCCGGAGAAAACGTTCGAAAGTTCCGGCG
>DASTEX010000598.1:0-3775 GCA_035709185.1 Gemmatimonadales bacterium | reverse complement strand
AAGGGGCGCTCAGGCGGCTGCTCGATCGGCTAGGAGGCTCATGACTACAGGACTTAGGACTAAGGACTAAGGCTTCATCCCACCGCTTCGCGCACTGCTTAACCTCACTCCTCACTCCTCACTCCTCACTGACATTCGGTGCTAATCCCCGCCTCCCTGTCGTCCTCCCAATGGGGGAAGGAGGCTTCCAGTCGTGTGGATCATGCGCCCGCGGGAGGGCATGGTTTGCCTGGCCCTGTCGACCTCGTTGCTGGCGGTCGCGGGATGCCGGGAGCCAGCCCCGGAGAATTCCATGACCGAGGCGGTGGAGGAGTTCACCTCCCGGGTGAACGACTACGTCGCGTTGCGGAACCGTCTGGCCGACTCGGTCGGTCCCCTCTCCGAGAACATGACCCAGGAGCAGATCGCGGCCCGGGCCACGGCGCTGAGCCAGGCCATCCTCCTGGCCCGGCCTGACGCCAGGCAGGGGGACATCTTCACGCCCCGGGCGGCGAGTGTTTTTGGGGCCCTGATCGAGCAGGAATACAGCCGCCGGCCTCCGCGGGTGCGCGAAGTCAGAGAGGACGCGCAGGATGAGCTTCCCGACTTCGTGCCCAAGGTCAATCAGCTGTATCCCACCACCTACCCCCTGGCGACATTCCCGCCCGAACTGTTGCCGCTCCTGCCGCGGCTCCCCGAGGAGGTGGAATACCGGGTGGTCAACCACTATCTGCTGCTGCGGGACGTCGAATCCAATCTCATTGTGGATTTCATGCCCCGCGCCGTTCCGGTTCCGAAGGCATAGCCCGATGTCGGTCCGGTTCGCTGCGGTCGCCGCCCTGGGAGTTGCCTGGTTCGCGCCAGCCCTGCCCGCCCAGGAGTTGATGAGCCTGCCGCTCAAGCCCAACTCGGTTCGCTTCGCCGTCATTGGCGACGGCGGCACCGGGGAGCGCCCCCAGTACGAAATTGCCTGGCAGATGTGGCGTTACTACCAGGTGTTCCCCTTTTCCTTCACCATCATGCTGGGCGACAACGTATACGGCGCGGAACGGCCCCAGGACATGTCCCGGAAGTTCGAGCGTCCCTACAAGCCGCTGCTGGATGCGAAAGTGGAGTTCCACGCCGCGCTGGGGAACCACGACGACCCCAACCAGCGATACTACAAGCCGTTCAACCTGGACGGCCAGCGGTACCGCACCTTCAAGAAGGGGAATGTCCGGTTCTTCGTGCTGGACACCAATTACCTCGATCCGGAGCAGGTGAAGTGGCTGGAGGAGGAGCTCAAGGCAGCGGGCTCGGACTGGAAGATCCCCTACTTCCACCATCCGCTCTACACCACCGCCCGGCGGGGGCCCGAAGTGGAATTGCGGGAAATCCTGGAACCCCTCTTCGTGAAATACGGAGTGGAAGTGGTCTTCGCCGGCCACGAGCACATCTACGAGCGGGTCCGGCCCCAGAAGGGGATCTTTCACTTCACAGTAGGCGGAGCGGCGAAACTCCGCCGGGGCGATACCCGCCCCGGACCACTGGTGGAAGTGGGCTACGCCCAGGACCGCTCCTTCATGCTGGTGGAGGTGGCCGGTGACGAGCTCCACTTCCAGACCGTCACCCGCACCGGGAAGACCATCGACCGCGGGGTGATCATGCGCAAGCCGCCGGAGAAGCGGGAGGCAGCAAAACACTAACAGCAGGACTTAGGACTTAGGACTTAGGACTTAGCACTTAGCACTCTGTACTGAGTACTGGGTACTGGGTCCGGCCTCTGAGCACTTGTCCTTTAATATCTCAACCATACGCTAAACGACTAACGGCTAACGGCTAACGGCTAACGGCTCACGGCTCACGGCTCACGGCTCACGGCTCACGGCTCACGGCTCACGGCTCACGGCCGCACGTGGCTACGGCAGGCCTACACCGAGAGCCGCTGAAGGCGGCTCGAACAGGCCGTCGGCTTCGGGGAAGGTCATTCCCTCGGCCAGGTGCTCATAGGTTCCCTCCCACAACACCTCCTGGGTGGCGCGGCGGATGTGGGCCATCGCGGCGAGGGTCAGCGCCGGTCCCAGGCTCACCCGCGATACCCCCAGCTGGCGGAGCTCGACGATGCCGGGCGACTGAGGCCCGGCCATGATATTGAGCGGGGCCTTCACTTCACGCGCCAGCCGCTCGATGGTGGCAGGATCGGTGACACCCGGCACGAAGATGCCGTCCGCCCCGGCGGCGAGGTAGGTCCGGGCCCGCCAGACGGTCTCATTCAGTCGCTCATCCGGTGTGCCCGCCCGGCGAAGATAGACATCGATCCGCGCGTTGACGAAGAGCGGGATACCGGTTGCATCCGCTCCGCCGCGGGCCGCCGCAATCCGCTGGGCCTGCTGTGCCGTCTCCAGCAGCGGCTGTCCGTCCCGGCCGGGGGAATCCTCCAGGTTGATCCCCACGGCGCCGGCTTCGATCACGGCCTGAACGGTCTGCACCACGTCCTCCAGGCTTCCGTTGCCGTAGCCGCTCTCGAGGTCGGCCGTGACCGGCAGGTCGACTGCGCTCACAATCCGGCGCACGGCTTCGATCATTTCCTCCCGGCTGAGTCCCTCGCCATCGCGGCGGCCCAGCGACCACGAGACTCCGCAACTGGTCGTGGCGATGGCCTGGGCGCCGGCTTCCTCGATAATGCGGGCACTCATTGCGTCCCAGGCGTTGGGCAATACCAGAATGGAGCCATGGTCCAACGGATGCAGCTTGCGGAACGCGAGTGCCAGATCTCGGTGCGTCATGGGTCCTTCCAGGATACGGATTGGTACGGGAACGGAACGAGTCGGCCGGATCACGCGGCGCGATCGGCCAGGCCGGCCCAGAGATGCTGGGCCGCGTAGGCGCGCCACGGGCGCCAGCGCTCGGAGACGAGACGAAGGCGGGCAGGAGACATGTCACCCATCGCCTTGCGTAAACCGAGGTCGCCGTCGGGAAACGCATCCCGCCACCCGAGGCCTCGCATGGCGACATACATCGCCGTCCAGGGGCCGATACCGGGGAGCGTCTGGAGACGATGCACCAGTGACATGGGATCATTACTGATGGGGCCGCTCAAAAGTTCCGGGAATTCTCCTTCGGCTGTGGCGCGCGCCAGCGCGATCAGGCAGCGAGCCCGCGCGCGGGTAATGCCCAGGCCGGTGATGGATGGATGGTGGGCGTCGGCCAACCGCTCGGCGGTGACGGGAAACCGGTTCAGCGCCGGTAACATGACCTCCGACGGCGTCGCGGTTTCGCCGACCCGCGCAGCCAGCCGGCCCGCCAGGGTGGTTGCGCCCCGCACGCTGATCTGCTGGCCTAACACCGCCCGAACCGCCAGCTCGAAGCCGTCGAAGGCTCCAGGTGCGCGTAACCCCCGCCGGCGGGCCACCAGGGGAGCCAGCCTCCGGTCGGTCGAGAGGTGCGCGGCAATCGCCCGGGGATGGGCATCGAGGTCGAACAGCCGCCGGAGCCTCACTCCCAACCCTTCAGTAACGGGCGACAGTCCGGGTGAGACTGTGACGGAAACCGCCGACCGCTCCTGCGCGAGGGTGGCCGTCAAGTACCCCCGATGACCCTGGAGGCTGACGGTGCGGGAATACCAACCGGTTCGATCCCTGGATACCGCCTCGACGCCAGGCGTGGCCCGCGCGCCGAGGTAATCGAGCAGGGCGCCCCAATCGAGAGGGGCTTGGTAGGTGAGAAACAGCCGTGCCCTCAATCAGTACCACCCTGCTTGCGCAATGTTACCGTCTACCCCTGACAACCCTAACACCTGTCTGCCAACCACCAACGG
>DASTEX010000597.1:0-2940 GCA_035709185.1 Gemmatimonadales bacterium | reverse complement strand
GCCGGCCACCGCCTCCAGCAGGCTGGTCTTGCCCGAGCCGGTCGGACCGATCACCAGTCCATAGCCGCCCGGGCCCACCTCGAGCGAGATCCGCTCCAGCCGGAAGCTGCCCAGACGGAGGGTAACGTCCTCCAGCCGGATCATCCGGTCCCGCGGGTTCGCGGTTCGAGGAGCCGCAGCAGAATGAAGACCGCGAGCGCCACAAGGAGGAGCAGGGCGGCAGCCGGGATCGCGGCCGGCAGACCGTAGAGCGTGAAGCGGTCGAAGATGAGGACGCTGGCGACCTGCGGGTGATAGGTGAGGATCACGATGGCGCCGAACTCACTCACGCTCCTTCCCCATGCCAGCAGGGATCCCGCCAGGATGCCCCGCCCGGCCAGCGGCAGGGTGATTCGGCGGAATGCCTGCCAGGCCGAATCACCCAGGGTGCGTGCCACCCGCTCGAGCTTCGGATCGATGCCGGCAAACGCTTCCCGCGCGCCGTTCACCACCAGCGGCGCCGAGACGAACAGCATCGCAGCCACGATCCCGGGAACGTGGCTCACGAACTCGAGGCCGATCTGTCCCAGCGCGGCCCCGACCGGAGAGTGCCGTCCCAGGAACAGCAGCAGCGCCAGTCCGGCGACCGGGTGGGGAATCACGATGGGCAGGTCCAGGATGCCGCGGAGAATCCGGCTGCCGGGGAAGCGGGTGCGGGCCAGCAAGTAGGCGAGCGGCAGGCCCACCAGCAGGGCCACCAGGGTGGCTGCGGTGGCGCAAAGGACCGTGAGGGCGATGGCGCCCCGGATCTCCGAGTCGGCTGCGGCACCGGCCAGCGTGGCCGGCGAAGCCTCCCAGAGCAACCGGAGCAATGGTCCCACGATGAACAGCACCAGCAGGCCGCCCAGAAGTGCGGCGCCGGCGCGGGTGGGGGAAATGCGCGAGGGCACCAGTAAAATCTCCAGTCTTGAGCCACTGGTCGCTAGTCGCCAGCCTGGCGTGGCCGGCCTTCGGGACCCCCCGACGGGGTCCGGGACGGTTCGCAATTAAGTTTCGTTCGGGAAGTCGGGACCGGATCTGCAAGACTGATGACCAGCGACTCACGACTCGCGCCTTCAAAGAGAGCGACTATGCCTTTCAGCCAGTCGATGGAGCAGGCCCTGAATGACCAGGTCAGCAAGGAGTTCTACGCATTCTATCTGTACCTGGCCATGTCGGCCTGGTTTGCCGAGCGCAATTTCGAGGGCTTCGCCAAGTGGATGCGGATCCAGGCGGACGAAGAGCGAGCCCACGCCATGCGAATCTACGATTTTGTGCTCGACCGGGGCGGCCACATCAAGCTGGGCCCGGTGCAGGAGCCCCCTACCAAATGGAAGACCCCGTTCGAAGTGTTCGACGACGCCAAGAAGCACGAGCAGTTGGTGTCCGGCAGCATCAATGAGCTCTACACCCGGGCGCTGGCGGAGAAGGACTATCCCTCGCAGGTGATGCTCCAGTGGTTCATCAGCGAGCAGGTCGAGGAAGAGAAAACCAGTACCGCCATCGTGGAACGCATCCGCCTGGTCGGTGACGAGCCTTCCGGCCTGCTCATTCTCGACAACCAGATGGGCCAGCGGACGGGCGAATAGTGCGGGTCGGATTCCTCGGCCTGGGAGCCATCGGCCGGCCGATCGCCTCCCACCTGGCTCGGCGGTACGAACTGGTGGTGTGGAACCGCACCGCTGAGCGGGCCCGGGAGTTTGCCGCCGGCTCCGGGGCGCTGGCGGTCGCCACTCCCAGGGCCGCGGCGGAGGCTTGTGACCTGGTGTTCACCTGTCTCCCGAATTCTCCCGAGGTGGAGGCGCTGCTCCCAGGCCCGCAGGGCCTCGAGGCCGGTCTGGCGACTGGCGCCCTGCTGATCGACCTCACCTCGGGAATCCCTGCCGCATCCCGCGCCATCGCGGCCCGCCTGGCGGGTCGGGGGGTCGGGTTCCTCGACGCGCCGGTGAGCGGCGGCACCGCCGGGGCGGAGGCCGGCACGCTGACCATCATGGTGGGGGGAGACGCGCATCACTTCGAGCGGGCCCGCCCGGTCCTGGGGACATTCGGCCAGCGGATCGTGCACGTGGGGCCGGTGGGCGCAGGTCACGCGCTCAAGGCCGTGCACAACATGCTGATCGCGGTGAACGTGTTCGCGCTGGGTGAAGGGCTCACGACGCTGGCCCGGGCGGGCGTGACGCCCAGAGTCGCGCTCGACGTGATCAACAACGCCAACGGCCGCTCCTTTGTGAGCGAACGCCTGGTTCCCGAGCGGGTGCTCACCGGCGCCTGGCCCCGCACCTTCCGGCTGGCGCTGCTGGACAAGGACGTCGGCATCGCCCGCGATCTGGCCTCGGAAACGGGGATTGAGGCTCCCATGATGGAAACCGTCAGCCAGTTGCTGCGGCAGGCCCGCGAGGCCCTCGGGGAAGAGGCCGACCACGTCGAGGCCATCCGGCTGCACGAGCAGCGGGCCGGCCTGGAGCTTCGCGGTTGAGCGGCCGGCTCGCCACCGAGTGCCTCGCCGGGGCGTGACTCCTCCTCCCATCCTGGTTCTGGTCGAGCCGCAGGACCTGGTCAACATTGCGGCCTGCGTCCGGGTGGCGAAGAACTTCGGGCTCACCGACGTCCGGCTGGTCAACCCCCGCGAGTACGATGCCTGGCGGGTGGAAGGCATTGCCCACAATACCGCCGACATTCTGGCCCGGCTCCGGATCGTCTCGTCGCTGGACGAGGCGCTGGCGGATTGCGTGTACGCCCTGGCCCTCACGGCCCGGGAGCGCCGGGCCAAACGTTCCATGCTCCGGCCCCGTGCCGGCGCCGAAACGCTGGTACACCGGGGTGAGGATGGACCGGTCGCCCTGGTGGCGGGACGGGAGGACAAGGGCCTCACCAACGAGGAACTGGACCGATGCCATGCGCTGGTGACCATCCCCACCAACC
>DASTEX010000596.1:0-9559 GCA_035709185.1 Gemmatimonadales bacterium | reverse complement strand
GGCTGGTCACTGCTGCTCCCTGCCGCCCAGGGCGGTCCAGTGGCCCTGGTCCTGACCGTCGGCTGGCTACTGCTCCTGTTTGTTCCTATCGGCTTTTATGGCGGCCAGGTGCGCGGCATCGGCTGGGCGGTGGCACCAGCCCTCCTGATGCTGATCATGCCGGTGCTGGTCGCCTGGCTGACGAGAACGCCTCTACCGGCCCTCTGGGAGGTCGCAGTCGGAGCGACGGCGGCGTTGGCCGGCCGGGTGGTGGGACAAGGACTAAGGACTTAGGACTAAGTAAAAAAGGAAGCCCGGCGGTAGCCGGGCTCCCATGCCTTCGTCAGACTGACCAGGTTCAGCTGTTCTTCTTCTCGCGCCGGCGGCGGATGGCCGTCGCACCACCCAGACCGACCAGACCGGTGGCCAACAGGGCCATCGTGGCGGGTTCCGGCACCACCGTCGGGGGCTCGCAGAGGGCGCCCGAGGGCTCGGAGTTGTCGGCGCCTTCGTAGCACTTGAAGGAACCGCCCTCGCCGGCCCAGGCCTGACCGCGGAAGGCGAAGAAGATGTTGTCGGCATCTTCGGACAGCGTCCCGGAGATGTCGAAGGTCAGGGTCACCGATTCGCCGGTGGCCAGCTTGTCTCCCGGCGTATCAGCACAGGCGCCGCCCAGGAAGGTGCCACCCGTGGGGCCCGGACTGTCGAGACCCTGGCAGATAGCGTTTTCCCAAGTCTTGCCATTGCTCAGCTGGCTCAGCGGGTTCATCGTCAGCGCCGTAGCGGTTGACGTGCCGGTGTAGAAGAACCCGAAGGACGGCATGAGGTAAGTCAGATCACCACCGGTGTTGGTGACCGTGGCGGTCAGCACGCTCCCGGAGATCGAGACTGTGACGCTCGCGCAGGAGGTGAGACCACCGACCACAAGACAGATTTCACTCGGGGTTCCGTTCAGGGGAACCGCGTTCGCCGCGGGGGCGGCCACAGCCGACAGGCCAAGAACCCCTAAGGCGCGGACCAGCTTCATCGTACCCTCCTCAGTCTAACGAAAGCCTTCGCGAAGTATGCCGCCATGAACCACATGGTCAGCCCGTAAACAGCCGACAGGATGATGGACTTCCCTACCAGCAACCGCATCTGCGTGTGCACTACCTGGCCGCCTCGAGTGGCCTGCAGCACCACCGGAACATCCAGCGCCAGGAACGCGCCGCCGAGGGTGACCACCACTGCCAGGAGCGCTGAATACAGTGACGCGAATAACGCTCCGCCAGGCACACCCCGCTGCGCGGCTACAAATCCCAGGAGAACCGGCCCCAACGTCGGAACCGCGTAAATGCTGGCCAATTCTCCAAATGCCGCCACTTCCCAGTTGGTATCCCCCAGCTGCAGGGGGAACAGCACCACGCCGACTCTGACGGCCCCGACCAGCAAGAAGGCGATCGCGATCGCCCAGCCTAACATCGTCGAGGGCTTAGTCACCGGCGCAAAACCTTACAGCAAGAGGGGTGCCGTGCATGGTTCCTTGACAGAGTATGTTAGCCATTAGTCTAACTCTATGTTCTGGAACGAGTTGCGATTTCAGATCTCGGCTTCAGGGTTAACCCGTATCGGGTAGAGAATGATGCGCTTGCTCATCAGGTGTGGGGGGCCTCAGACACGCCCGAACGAAGGGCCGCGATGGTTGCTATCACATGGAGCAGGAGGAACAACGACCCCAGCATGAACGTGCGCAGGACCGAACGATCGATGCCGGTATGCATGGCTACCGGCGAGTTACGGCGGGCCTCCTCGATGGCCCCTCCGAACATCACCAGCCCGAGCACGATCAGCAGAGCCAGCAGTGCATTCAGGATGCCGAGAACCAGGGTCCAGCTGCGAGATCGCAGCGTGATTGCCGCCAGCAGGGCTCCGGTCAAGCCGAGCGAGAGAATCGGAAGCCCACCGATGACGCTGGCCAGGACGCTGAAGACCCAGCTTTTGTCGTCGAAGCGCGGCTGGTAGAACGCGATGGAGATGTCGGCCAGGCCGATCAGAATGAAGGCGGCCGCCAGCATCCTGACAGCGCCCCAGCCAAGGGTGGGGTCGACCCGCGTCACGTACTCCTTGGGTCGTTCCTGCCCTACAATGACCTGTGGTCCGGCCATGGTTTTCTCCCGTTGGCAGTTCAGGCAGTTGCGGCCCTATCCTAACCGCTCTGGAAGGGCGGCGTAAGTAGGGTGCCTGGGCCGGGTGCCGCCTGCCACGTGCCGCGTGCCAGGTGCCGCGTGCCCGGTGCCGTCCATGGTTCCTGGTACGTAGTGCCAACGAGGAACTGGGCACCTTGAACCGCACCCGGAGCTCGGTACTCGGCACGCGGCACCTCTCAGGAACTGTCCAACCTATTCTGCCGAGAGCGAGGAGCGGGTTCGCATCCACGCATAGATCGGCAGACCGAGGAGCACCAGCGCCAGTCCGATGGTGGACCGCACCGGCCGCTCGACGAACTGAGACACCGTGAGCACCGTCGCGAGCAGGACGAACAGCGCCGGAACCACCGGATAGCCCCACACCTTGACCGGCCGCGGGGCATCGGGCTCGGTGCGCCGGAGCCGGAACAGCCCCACCACTCCCAAAGCGTAGAACATCCACTGGGTAAACACGAACAGGGACGTCAGGTCCTCGAAAGTGCCGGTCAGCACGAAGCCGAGGGCGATGACCGACGGGACCGTCACGGCATGGGGCGGGATGTGGGTTTTCGGATGGACCCAGGCCAGCGGGCGCGGGAGCAAGCCGTCGCGCGCCATGGCGTAGGTAATCCGGGCCGAACCCAGGGTGGAGGTGTTGATCGATCCGAATGCGCTCAGGATCATCATCAGCGAGAGCAGCCCCGCACCGCCGGCCCCGATCGTCCCCTGAAGCAGATCCGAAGCCACGTGAGCCGATCCCGCCACCCCATCGAAGCCCAGCACCGCGAAACAGGCCACGTTCACCAGCAGAAACAGGACGGCGGTGACCCCGAAGCCCGCCAGCATGGCTCGCGGAATGTTCCGCCCGGGATTCTCGATCTCGCTTCCGACGCGAAGCAGGGTGTGCCAGCCGCTGTAGGTCCAGAGTGTGGCGGTGACCGCGGCCGTGAAGCCTCCCACCCGCACCGCGGAGACGGTCGTGGCCGGGAGCCCCCGCTCGGCTCCGGCAGCAAAGTAGAGCCCCACCCCGACCACCACCGCCAGCGACAGGATCTTGACCCCGGTCAGGACCACCTGGAACCGGCCGACCGACCGGACCGCCATCAGGTTGACGGCGGTGACGACGAGGATGACCAGGGCCGCGAAGAGGTTGCCGGCTGTTATGGTCAGGGCGCCAATCCGGCCGACCGGGGCCAGCAGCCCGGGCCAGAAGTAGGAGGCAAAGAGGGTAAGTCCCGAAGCCAGTGACGCCATGGATGCCGGGTGCGTCACCGCGAAGTACTTCCATCCGAACAGAAAGCCCATCGCCGGGTTCCACGCCCGCTTGAGGTAGGCGTAGTCGGCCCCGGCGGCCGGCATCATGGTGCCCAGCTCCATGTAGCAGAGGGCACCCAGCAGCGTGAGGAAGGCCCCCACCAGCCAGGCCACCAGGGCCCACTCGACCGACCCGGCCTCGCGGGCGATCTCGGCCGGCTTGAGGAAGATGCCGGTGCCGATCATGGTCCCGACCACGATGGCCGTCGCCATGGTGAGGTTGAGACCGCGCACCAGCTCGACCGGCGGGCCGGTGGTTGCGGACGCGCCGAGCCCTCGCCCCAGGCCCAGGGCCCGGGGGAGGCTCAGCACCCGCTCGAGAACGGTCACGGAGTCTGGGTGTAGACCAGGCGCAGGTTGACGTAGATAACGTCGTCGGACTGGGCCACGGCGAATTCAGTCACGGGCACCCCGGGCAACCACCCATTGCCGCTCTGTTGCCGCAATTCCATCGCCGCAACTTCCAGGGAATCGCCCAGGGTGCTGGCCGCCACGGTCACCCGATAGGTCCCCACCTCGACATCGTGGAACACCCCGATCCCCTTGCTGGCCCCGGAAAGCTGGGTCGAAGTGGTGTTGAGGGTGTCGGTGCCGGCCTGTGCCAGCAACCCGATCCGGGCGGCCCCGACGGCCTCTGAGAGATCCGGTTCTTCGTCGCCATTGCGATCGACATACACTCCAACCGAAATGACCCGGTCGGGCCCGGGCTGGAACCCGTTGTC
This sequence comes from Gemmatimonadales bacterium, assembly GCA_035709185.1. Classification (GTDB taxonomy): domain Bacteria; phylum Gemmatimonadota; class Gemmatimonadetes; order Gemmatimonadales; family GWC2-71-9; genus SZUA-320. The sequence continues at coordinate 5,379 of DASTEX010000596.1, read as the reverse complement.
GGAACCGTTGGAACAGCCGGCCGCGAACAGCACGGCGCCGACGAGAGCCCAGGTCCGATTGCTTCGCTGCATGCTCACAACTCCCCCTTCAGTCAGTAATCCATCCGCAGGCCGACCCGGAGCATCCGGGGATCGTTCCGGCGGCTGATGATGTTGCCGAAATTCGGGTTCACGACCAGCGGCACCGTGAGGTTGCCCAGCCCGTCGTCCACCAGGGTGCCATCCGGATCGACCAGGAGGAGCGCCCGGTCGACGATGCCGGTTTCGCTGGATACCACGTTGAAGGCGTCGAGGAACAGCCAGAGCCGGCTGCCATCCGCGGTGCGGATCGGGAGCCCCACGCTGGCACGCAGATCCAGCGCGTGCACCGGATCCTCCCGGCAGCTGTTCCGCTCGGCGAAGGTGTTGGCCGGGCTGCTGCAATTGGCGCCGGTCAGCGCCGAGGCGGCGTCGGGGTCGAGGAAGGCAGGATCGTTGTTGCCGGCCCCGTCGCCGTTCAGGTCGACCCCGGGACGGAACCCGGGCGTAAAGGGAAGTCCCGACCGGAAGCGCCAGCGCGCGCCGAGGGTGAATGGGGTATTGGCGCCGGCGCGATACTGGGCCGACAGCGCTGCCCGGTGGGGCACGTCGAAGTCGCTCCGGCCTTCGGTCCAGTCCGACCCGTTCAGGCCTTCGGGGAAGGGATTCAGCTGATCGGCCGGATCGAGGGTCCGCTGGCCCAGCACGTTGTCGGTGGTCCGGGACCAGGTATATCCGAGTGAGAAGGAGAGGCCCGCGGCCAGCTGCTTTTCGAGCAGAATGCTGGCTTCGTAGTAATCGGCGAACCCCTCGGCATCAATCAGACTCACCAGGTCGAAGGTCGAGAACGCCCGGTTGCTGGCCGGCTCGGGGCTGATGAGCCCGCCCTGCTGCACCAAGGTTCCGTAGACCGGCCGGCCCTCCTGGGTCTCGGCCACCTGGCCGCCCAGGTTCAGGTCCAGCCGGCGAGGCAGGTAATCGGTGTGGTAGTAGGCTCCCCCGACGTGAAGCGCCGTTCCGTCGGTAAAGGTGCGACTCAGGCCCAGCCCGCCCTTGAACGCGCGGGGGTTCCGGTACTGGGTGCTGAAGTGGGTGAGCCGCGGTCCCAGGGTGGGCGCCAGACCCGAAGCAGGGGCGTCGGGCCAGCTGGTGAAGGTGCCGATCCCCCGCCGGACCTCGATCGCACCGTCGAGCAGCGCAGCCTCGGCGAAGAGAGCGGGGTCCATTCCCGAGGCGAAGAGCCCCGCGCCGGCCCGGACGATCCACTCACCCCGGCCCTGGACGTCCCAGACGAAGCCCGCGCGGGGGCCCACCATCTTGGTGTCCTCGGGGACGAAGTCATTGCGGAAGCCGGTCAGGGTCGCCCAGTCCTGGTCGAGCTGGATCTCGTCGTCCGGCAGGCTCTGGCGATCGTAGCGGATGCCTAACAGGACGGTGAACTCGGGCGAGGCGGCCCAGCTGTCCTGGATGAACAGGCCGGCGGTGCTGATCCGGGGCGTCGCCGTGCCCCCGCCGACCGTCTGGAAGAAGGTCCCCTCGGCGCTGCCGAACTGGTCCAGGCCGCCGAAGGTAAAGACGCCGGCGGCGCCGTAGCGGTAGTCCTGCTCGTAGTCCAGAATGTTGTAGCTGGCGCCCAGCTTGAGGCGGTGACGGGACAGGCGAAACTGCACCGCATCGCTGAAGTCGAGCGAGCGGCCCTGGAAACGACCCGGCAGGCCGGCCGATCCACCGAACGACACTCCCTCGGTGGCGAGGAGCGTGGCGGGCAGACCGTTCCCGATCCAGTCACGCTGGCTCTGGGACAGGCCGATGCGTAGCTCGTTGGCCGCGCTCTGCCAGTTGGACGTGAGCGAGAAGGCGCCGGAGAGATCGGTCGACTGCAGCTCGGCCTGAGCCAGGTTCGAGCGCTCATCCAGCAGCAGGGGAGACTCCTCATCCCAGTCGGCGAACCCGAACCGGAGGGTCAGGTCGTGACGGCCAAAGCGCCAATCGGCCCGTCCCATTCCGCTGAATCCCTGCCAGGTCCGCATCGCCGGCTGCACCGCGTGGGGGAGCGATACTCCGAAGGAGTCCTGGGCAATCGAGCCGATGGTTTCACGCAGCGAGACCGGCAGATCGAGGTAGGAAGCCGAATCGGCTTCCCACGGATAGGGTGAAGCGGTCTGGAGCCGCTGGTAATCGAAGCGCAACGAGTAGTGGGCGGTGTCGCGGACGATCGCCCCGCTGAGAGAGGCCCCGACCTGGAAGGAGATCGCGGTACTGTCGGCGGGATTGTCCTTGGTATCGGCGGCCAGAGAGCCGGACGACACGGTGGCGTAGGGCCGGAAGGCCAGCTGGTTGCCACCGCGGGCCGTGTGCCCCGCCAGCACCGAGCCGGGATAGCCGCGCCATTCCGCGTCGATCCCGGCGGACACGATCTGGGCCTGGGAAAGTGCGTCGCGCTGGAACAGCGGCGCGGAGGCCGGCTCCCCCGGTGCCCCGGGGTGCCGCATCAGCTGTTCGGGAATGCCATCCACCCACAAACGAGAGGCATTCGCCGGCTGACCGCCCGAGCTGAGGGCCCATCCTTCGCGGGCATCCCCGGCCCGTACCACATCGGCCACGTCACGGCTGACGTCAGTGACGGAACGATGCCGGTCGCCGGTAAAAAGGATATTGCCGGGGAGCATGTGGCCCAGGCTGTTCCCGGCCGAGAGGCCGGGCATGCGGATCTCATCGACCTGTTCGACGGGCGGCGGCCGGCGCTCCAGGCGGATCGACAAGGAGGTCGTCTGGCCCGCGGCGACCACCACGCCGGTGACCCGCACCGACTGGAGGCCGACCTGTTCGGCCAGCACCCGGTAGGTACCCGGAGCCAGGAGGGGAGCGATGAAGTGCCCTGATCCGTCACTTTCGAGAAAAGCCACACCCCGGCCGTCGCTGCCCTCGACCGTGACCTGGACGCCCCGAATGGGAGTCGCGTCGGCCGCATATAAGACGACACCCCGCAGGGCGCCATTGGTCAGGCTCTGCGCTGCCGCGGGACGTCCCGCCAGAAGCACTGCAAGCACACAGCAGGCCAGGCCACGGGCCAACCGAACCGGGAAGGGCATTCACGCTCCTGCGTTTCAGGGGAAACCGCCATAACGCCGTGCAGGAGGGATGCCACGATACAGCCGTGCCGGGTGCCGGGTGCCGGGTGCCGAGTGCCGTACCGGGTGCCGGGTTCCGGCTGCCGTGCCGGGTGCCGGGTGCCGTACCGGGTGCCGGGTGCCTTACCGATCGGGTGCCGGTGCCGACGGACTATATCGCCGCTGTTCTCCTACACCTGATGCAGGAAACAGAATAACTGTGGCGGGAGAGAAGCACACCTGCCGCGGACTTGCCGCACCAACGGGCGGGCCAATTCCGCCCGCCTGCCCGCCTGCCCGCCCGCCCGCCTAAATTCGAGGCAATGCCCGCGCTCTCGTTCCGGAAGCGTATCCTGCTGGCGATGCTGGTTTTCGGTGTGCTTCCGACGGTCGTCGGGATCATCGGCTGGGCCTATTATTTCCGGAACCAGACCCCGGCCATCGCCGGCCGCATGGCCTTCGAGGAAGTCGGGACGACCGGCCGGCATCTCCTGCGGACGCTGGACACCACCCGGCTGAATGAGGAGGAACGCGAGGTCCTCCGGGAGCATGCAGTCGTGCTCAACCGGAACCTGCGGCTGGCCCAGCGGGCGGAACCTTTCAGCGAGTTCATCGCGATCGGCCTCACCATCGTGATTCTCGTGATGGGGAGCGGGCTGATCTACGTCTCGGTGCTGATTACCCGCTCCTTGTCCCGCCAGCTCTCGGCTCCGATCGATGAGCTGGTCGGCTGGACCGGGTATCTCCGCCGGGGCGAACCGTTGCCGCAGACCGAACGCCGGCGGGGTGCGCCGGAGTTCGCGGCGCTGCGGGAGGCGTTCCGGGATACGGCCGCGGAGATCCATGCGGCCCGGGCCGCCGAGCTCGAGTCCGAGCGGCTCAGGGCATTCCGGGAAGTGGCCCGGCGGGTGGCGCATGAAATGAAGAACCCGCTGACGCCGGTCCGGCTCGCGATCCGGCAGCTGGAGCAGTCGGCGCCGCCGGAACAGAAAGAGGCGCTCGAGGTGCTCACCACCGAATCGGCTCGGCTGGAGCAGCTGGCGCGGGAATTCGCCACGCTGGGACGGCTGCCCGAGGGGCCGTCGGCCGAAGTGGATCTGGGCGAACTCATGGCCGAGCTGCTCCGGACCTCCGTTCCTGAAACCGTTGCCACCACGCTGGCCGTCGAGCAAGGGACGCCCCGGATCGTCGGGCACTACGACCCGCTTCGCCGCGCCTTCGGCAACCTGATCCGGAACGCGGTGGAGGCGATGGGCGGCAGCGGGAGGCTCGATGTCCGGATTTCCCGGAAGGGAGCGGACGTCGTCGTTTCCCTGGCGGACCACGGGCCCGGGATTCCGCCGGAGAAACGCCAGCGGGTCTTCGAGCCCTACTACACGGAGAAGCTGGAAGGCACCGGACTGGGGCTGGCGATCGTGAAGCAGGCAGTGGATCACCACCGGGGAACCATCCGGGTGCGGGACACGCCGGGCGGCGGCGCCACCTTCCAGGTGACCTTTCCCGGCCCGGTGACACTCGAGGACGGAAACACGGGATGACAGCGCGGATTCTGATCGTTGACGACGAAGCGAACATCCGCCGCATGCTGGGCGCCTTGCTCAGGGCGGAGGGGTTCGAGGTGACGGAGGCACAGGGCGGCAATGCCGCGCTGCTGCAGCTCGACGAGCTGCGCCCCGACCTGGTGGTGCTCGACCTGATCATGCCGCCGGGCCCCAACGGCCTGGAGACCCTGGGCCGGCTGAAGGAGCGGGACCCTACCCTGCCGGTCATCATGATGAGCGGCAAGGCCCAGCTGCACGACGCGGTGCAGGCGATCAAGCAGGGCGCCTTCCAGTTCCTCGAGAAACCGCTCACGCCGGAAGCGGTGCTGGTGACCGTCCGCTCCGCCCTGGAGCTTACCCGGGCCCAGGCGGAGAACCGCGCGCTCAAGTCGCAGCTTCAGCCGCCGCCGGAGATGGTGGGAACCAGCGGGGCGATGAACAAGGTCAGAGAGCTGATCGCCCAGGTCGCGCCCACTGATGCACGGGTGCTGATTCTGGGCGAATCGGGAACCGGCAAGGAGCTGGTGGCGCACGCGATCCATCACGCGAGCCGCCGGGCCAGCCGGCCGTTCATTACGGTGAACTGCGCCGCAATCCCGCGCGACCTGGTCGAATCGGAGATGTTCGGGCACGAGAAGGGGGCCTTTACCGGCGCGATCGACCGCCGGCTCGGCCGGTTCGAGCTGGCGCACGGCGGCACCCTGTTCCTG
>DASTEX010000595.1:0-7752 GCA_035709185.1 Gemmatimonadales bacterium | reverse complement strand
GCTTCCTTTCCGCCTTTTCCGCCATTTCCGGCCGCGTCCGGCTCGAAACCTGCCTCTCGGATGCTAAGTCGATTGTTTTCGGCGCCTTGGGGAGCGCCGTACATCACCGCGGGAGGGTAGCGTGCAGAAATCCTTTCGGATTGCAGTGATCGGCTTCGCCCTGGCCGTTTTCGCGACACCAGTCGTGGCCCAGAGCAAAGGCCGTGGAGCCAAGGACAAATCGTCCGGCGCCGTCCAGGCCCAGGTGTCCGTAGATGTGTTCGACGCCATCGAGATCAGGCTGATCCGGGACTACTACGGCAACGCCGGGCAGAAACCGCAGGCACTGCCGCCCGGCATCGCCAAGAACCTCCGGCGCGGCAAGCCGCTGCCTCCGGGCATTGCCAAGAAGTCTCTGCCCTCCGACCTGTCGCGGAACCTTCCCGTGCGGGAAGGCGTCGAACTGGTAGTAGCGGGCGACCAGGTGGTAATGGTGCGGGCCGGGATAGTTATTGACATCCTTGCCATCTTTAATTGATGATGCGACGGATCGGTGCAAGACGGGCCTGGATTGGAGTCTGGGCGGGAATCCTGAGTCTGGGGTTCCTGCTCTCTGATCCGGTCGTGGCCGATTTCCGGGGACCCAAGTTCGATCCCATGATTCAGGCCGTTCTGGCCAGCGGAAAGCGGATTCCGGCGCCCGGTATCGCGCGCCCGGCTTGGGACGACCTGGTGGAATGCACCGGTGTCACGCCAGTGGAAGGCAAGGGATTCGAGAGCATCCGCTGGGTGGAGATCCCGGGTCCCGGCTTCCGCTGGCCCGGGGTGGGGCCCCGAGCGCTGGGAGTCTGGCTGTCGAACTACAACATGGTGCTGATCGCCGAGAACCGGATCGACGATCCGGCCGTCCTGAAGCACGAGCTGCTTCACGCCCTGCTCCAGGGCCGGGCGGGCCGGGGCCACCGCCATCCGGAATTCCAACCCGACAACATCTGCGGGATCTACCCGGTGCGGGACTAGGTCGGAAAAAGTCGGAAGGGTCGGAAAGTCGGAAGGGTCGGAAGCGCTAGAGCTTCCGACCCTTTGTTTTTCGACCTTTCCGACCCTTCCGACTTTCCGACGAGTTACTGCGCCGCGACGATCTTGCCCTGAAGGGCCTTGGCCGCTTCGAGGTGAGCCTCGACCGACGACTGGGTCGCAGTGAGCAGCGCTTTCACCTCTTCGTTGGTCGCGGTGGGGATCATCGCCTTGATCTTCTCCAGCGCGCTCTGATGGAACGTCACCTCGTTATCCACCCACGCCTTGTCGAAGGCATTGCCCTCGAGCTCGGACAGCCGGTCCTTGGTCTCTTCGTGCGCCTTCTTGACCGGATCGTCATCGTGGGTCTTGAGCTCGAAGTTCAGCTTCTTCGCCAGTTCCTGGACCTCGGTCTGCGCCTGCTTGTGGGCTTCCGCGAAACTCCGGCCCATGTCCTTCACTTCCTGCGAAGTCGCTTTGCTCTGCGCCAGCTCGCCGCTCTCGATCTCGGCGATGTGGGTGTATTCAACTGCGCTCAGAATGGCGGCATCGTCCATGAGCGGACGGGCCTGGGACGTGGTGATGTCGAGGACGGTGAGCGCGGCCACAGCCGCGAGGCCACCGGCGAGAACTGCCGGAACCGGGAAACGCATGGGTACGACCTCCGTGACTGGTGAGGAGTGAGCCCGCGCCGTGGGCACGGATCTCGTGCGCGGCGCGATGCCGCTCACGGGTTGTTGACGATCACCGGGGCAGGGTCCCCACAATGTGAACACGAAGTTGCGAGTCTGATGCGAGCCATCGCGCCCGACCGGTCCGTGCTCGCATTGTGGTGCCAGTTCCCCAAGCCGGCGTCTGTCCCATAGAGGCTTCTTCGGGAAGGGTAGAGACATGCAATTCACCTACGCGCTGCTCGCAACCGCTCTCGCCGTCGCGGGGCTGTCCCGGGTAGTGGAAACCGTTCATCCGCCGGATCAGGAAAAGCTCGATGACGCAGCCATCCTGGCCGCGGTGGACTTTATGCACACGGCCGAAATCGAAAGCGGGCAGCTGGCGCAGGAACAGGGCGAAGCTCCGGAGGTGAAGGAGCTGGGACGAAGCCTCGTCGCGGCCCACACCCAGGCCAGGGATGACGCCCGCAGCCTGGCCCGGAAGGCGGGCTTGAGCCCCAAGCGCTCAGCGGCGGATCCGGTCGCGCGGGAACACGGCGAAGCGCTCACCCGGCTGCGCGGGCAGGAAGGCAAGGCGTTCGATCGCGCCTTCATCGAACACGAAGTGGCGTTTCATCAGACCGCTCTGGAAAAGGTGAAGACCTCGCTCATCCCGTCGGCGAGCCGGCCCGAGCTGCGGGCCTATCTCAACCGGCTCGCGCCGGCGCTGCAGGCCCATCTCGAGGAAGCGAGGGCGCTGCAGACCCGGATTGTGGCCTTTTCGGGAGCACTGCAGGGCCCCTGAGTCCCTTTTCAGCAACGGACTTGACATAGGGTAGGGGGGTATTTCAGATTATACCCCAGCCGGGTATCTGGAGACCCCTCATGTCGAGCCCTAATTTCCTGGACTATGTGGTCATCGCGGCCGGCCTGGCCGCGATCGCGTGGGTCGTCTGGTATTTCTTCCTGTCCCAGCCGGGAGCCGTCTCCGCCCAGGGGGGCGGTCGCCTCCAGCAAGTCACCGTCACGGTAAAGGGCGGCTACCAACCGGCCCATATCCGGGTCCGGCGGGGCATGCCCGTCCGGCTGATCTTCGACCGGCAGGAGCACTCCTCCTGCTCCGAAGAAATCGTGCTTCCGGATTTCGGCATCCGCCGCTTCCTCCCCGCGTTCAAGACCACCGCGGTGGAGTTTACGCCGGCGGAGGCCGGCACTTTCGAGTTCACCTGCGGCATGGGCATGCTGCGTGGCAAACTGAGCGTCGAGGACCCGGCGTGACCGACACCATCACCATTCCGGTTTCGGGAATGACCTGCGCCTCCTGCGTGGGCCGGGTGGAACGGGCGCTGACCCGGCAGCCCGGCGTCGCGGACGCCTCGGTCAACCTGCTGCTGCAGCAGGCCACCGTGTCCTTTGATCCGTCGGCGGTAACCGCGGATCGCCTGGTCGAGGCCATTCGCGATACCGGCTACGACGCCGAACTTCCCGCGGTCCATCAGTCGGTGGTCGAGGAACAGGATGCGCGCGACCGGTCCCAGCAGGAGGAATACGAGGACTATCGGCGCAAGGCGATCGTGAGCGGCATCGCCGGCATCGCGGTCATGCTCCTGTCCATGCCGCTCATGGCCGGTCCGGTGCACGGGCACGAGACGGTTGCCGATCCCTTCATGCGCTGGGCCATGACGCGGCTGACCCCCGCGCTCCAGTCCGTCGCCCCCTGGCTCTATACCGTCCCCGCTCCGGTGCTCACTTGGGGCATGCTGGGGCTGACCCTGGTGATCATGCTGTGGGCCGGCCGGCACTTCTACCTCCGCGCCTGGAGCGCCTTCCGGCATCACTCGGCCGATATGAATACGCTCATCGCCGTGGGCACGGGCGCGGCCTTTCTGTATTCGGTCGTGGCCACCGTGTCCCCCGGTCTTTTCACCCGGGGAGGACTGACCCCGGATGTCTACTACGAGGCGGTCGTCATCATCATCGCCCTCATTCTGACGGGCAATGCGTTCGAGGCGCGAGCCAAGCGGCGGACGTCGGCGGCGCTGCGGTCGCTCATCCAGCTCCAGCCGGCCCTGGCCCACGTCATCCGGGACGGGGAAGAGATGGAGCTGCCGGTGGAGGCCGTGCGCCGGGGTGACCTCGTGACGGTCCGGCCGGGCGAGCGGCTTCCGGTGGACGGCGAAGTGGTTCAGGGCCGGAGCGCGCTGGACGAGTCCATGCTGACCGGCGAGTCCATGCCGGTGGAGAAACAGCCGGGCGACCGGGTGATCGGCGGTACCATCAACGGCACCGGCATGCTCCAGTACCGGGCCACCACGCTGGGAGCGGACAGCGTGCTCGCCCGGATCGTCCGGCTGATGCATGACGCCCAGGGCTCTCGTGCCCCGATCCAGAAGCTGGCCGACCGGATCAGCGGCGTGTTCGTCCCCGTCGTCCTGATCATCGCGATTACCACGTTCGTGGCGTGGTTTGTCCTGGCGGAATCGGCCCCAGTCATCCGCGGCTTCGCGGCCGCGGTGGCGGTGCTGATCATCGCCTGCCCCTGCGCCATGGGGCTGGCGGTGCCGACCGCGGTGATGGTCGCCACCGGCCGCGGAGCCCAGCGGGGTATCCTGATCAAGGGCGGCGAAGCGCTCGAGCGCGCCGGGCACATCACGACGGTGGTGCTGGACAAGACCGGTACGGTGACCGAAGGGAAGCCTGCCGTCACCGACGTTCACCTCGAGGACGCCGACCTGCGCCTCGCCGCTTCGCTGGAGGCCGTCAGCGAACACCCTCTGGCCCAGGCCATCGTCCGCTACGCCCGGGAGCGGGGCCAGAGCCTGCTCCCGCCGGAGAACTTCGAATCCCGGACCGGCCGGGGAGCCGTGGGCATCGTGGCCGGGTCCATGATTGCGGTCGGCAACGCCGCTCTCATGGAGGACTACGGCATCGAGGTCGCGCCGCTGGCCGACCGGGTCGAACGACTGGCCGGCCAGGGGAGGACTCCGGTATTCGTCGCGATCGATGGCCGGCTGGCCGGCCTGCTGGCGATTGCCGATCCCATCAGATCCACTTCGCGGGAAGCCGTCGACCAGCTCAAGCGGATGGGTCTCGAGGTGGTGCTGCTGACCGGGGACCATGCGCGCACCGCCAATGCCATCGGCGCCGAGGCCGGCATCAGCGACGTGGTGGCGGGCGTCCTGCCGGAGGGGAAGGTCGAGGAGGTACGCCGGCTCCAGGGACGGGGCCGGATCGTGGCGATGGTAGGCGACGGCATCAACGACGCGCCGGCCCTGGCTCAGGCGGATATCGGCATTGCCATGGGAACCGGAACCGATGTCGCGGCCGAAGCCGGCGACGTGGTGCTGATGCGGGGTGACCTGCGCGGCGTGGTACAGGCGATTGCGCTGTCACGCCGGACCATGCGCACCATGAAGCAGAATCTGTTCTGGGCTTTTGTCTACAACGTGATCGGCATTCCGATCGCCGCCGGCGTGCTTTATCCCGTCTTCGGCCTGCTGCTGAGCCCGATCCTGGCCAGTGCCGCCATGGCCTTCAGCTCGGTCAGCGTCGTTTCCAACTCCCTGCGATTGCGGACGGCTTAGTCCAGCGCGTGCCGTCCGTTGGCGGCGCAGAACGCCCGGAACGGGTGCGACGCTCCTTCCGACGCCAGGGCGCAGCGCTCCAGCAACGCGGCCCGTACCGCGGTGGCGCGCATCCGGAAGAGGCGCTCGTTCATCGAGGCTACCCCATTGCCGGGGAGCAGGGTGGGAGGGGCCACCTGGGTGCAGCCATCATGACATGACATTGTATCGGACTCCTCGAGGCTCGGCCGGTGCGGCCGTCCTGGTATTCCCGGTCCCGGGCGCCCGGTGACAGGGCCGACGTGGTGTCTCCGCTCCGCTGAACCATCCGCTCGGGACTCCGCCGTGCCCTTCACCGCGATCATGTTGCACCTCGTACGCCGATCAATCCTGCCGGGACCCTTCGTAACCCGGACCACGTCCGGGCCCTTCCGTTCGCTTCTCTCACCATCAACTGCCCTGACCTGCCGGATACGACTGGAAGGCCAGTCACACGCCCCTCCGCGCGGGCGGATCAGCGCCAAGCTGTCCGCCGGGACGAAGGTCATGCGACCGGCCGAGTCCGCCACAACCGCCGGCGCGAGCGGACCTGTTCCCGGCGCCCCGAGCTCGTTCCATCACATCAGCCACAATATCGAGTCCGCTTCCCACCGATCGGTTGCCTGATCGGCCCGCCACCATTGGCGCCACCCCCCGGGCCGTCTCCCCGGCGAGGGTGGGTGAGCCGGGCCCGACTTCGGGCCCGGTCAACGCGAGGATGATGAGGAAGGAAGTGACCACTGCAGACTCGGTCGAGGCGGTACTCAGTACCGCTTCAGGTATTCAGTGTACGGTTGGAGTTTCGGCAGCCACCCGTTCAGCACCGAAGTCTCCGACCCGGTATACGCCATCGAACTGGATTCGCCGCCGCTCACGATTTCCCCCTGGGCATCACGGGTTCAAAGACGACGTACGGGGTAGTGGGCTCGCGGTCCGGCGGCACGTAGGCCGGCGCCGGCTCACCCTTCGGGCCGAGCGACACGAGGTAGGCGTAAATGGCCTCCAGGTCGCGCTGATTCATGAGGTGGAGATTCATCCACGGCATGGGAGGCATCCCGCGCCGCCCCCGGATCATCGTGATCCACTCCGGGTTGCTCTTGCCCTGCACGGAGAGCCGCAGGTTGGCGGGATAACTGGTGCCCCAGGGTCCCCGGAAACCCAGCTCTACTCCGGTCAGCCGGTTTTCCGACGGGACCTGCCCGAAGCTCTCGCTCCAGCCCGGGGTATGGCAGTCGTTGCAGCCGCCTACGATGGTCAGGTATTCACCAGCGGCAGCCTGGCTGGTCGCGGCCACAAACGGCGCCGGCTCGTCCGAGCTGGCCCGGGCTGATGCGCTGGTGCAGCCCGCCAGGGTGATCATCACCAGGCCGATGACCAGAACGAGCATCAAGGTCTTGACTTCGAACCCGGTAGTCCTGACCGACATCTGTCCCCCACTTGCTTGAACGTGGAGCAAGCTAGGGGTTGGGGCTTACTTCGGGCTTAATGGGGGACTTACAGGATACTTACGAGGTAAAGAGGGCAGAGTGCAGAGTGTAGAATGCAGAGTAGAGAAGGGAGGGGAGAGTTCATTAACCTATTGTGAATTGTGGACTTTTGAAGTTCCAGCCCTTCTGCATTCTGCACTCTGCACTCTGCATTCTTTCCTACGCACTCTGCACTCTTTTCCCCGCCTGAATATTCCGGAAGAGAGCCGTCGTGGCCGGATCCGGCTCACTCTCGAATTCCCGGCGCAGCAGGTCGGCCAACTGGTGGTAGACCCGCATGGCCTGGGCCCGTTCGCCGGCCTGGGCGTGGCAGACCATGAGGCGGCGCCAGCTCTCCTCGTGCATCGGGTCCCGCGCCAGGATCCGGCGCGAAACCTCGGCGGCTTCGCCAAAGCGGGTCTCCGCCATCAGGAGCCCGGACAAAGCCGTCATGCCGTCCACGTAGAGCCGCTGGAGGCGTTCCCGGTACTCGAGGTGCCAGTCGCCCGCCGACTCCCCATCGAGGAAATCTCCCTGATACAGCTCGAGCGCCCGGGACAGCTCGTCGGCCGAGCCGGACTTGAGGGCCCCGGTGATCTCCTTCTCGAACCGGGTCGCATCGAACTCGACCGTGAGGGAGGGGTCCAGGAGATACCGGTCGTTTGCCGGGACGATCCACTCGGGATGTCCCAGGGCCTTCCGCAGCCGGTGCAGCGTAACATGAAAGCTGTTCCGGACCTGGGCCGAAGAGGCTTCGGGCCAGAAGGCCAACCCGACCTGCTCCTTGGTACAGCCGTCGGGATGGAGCAACAGATGCACCAGCAGTTCCCGCGGCCGGGCCGAGCCCCAGGCGCCGGGCTCGATCCGTTCACCATCGCGAAACACCTGCAGCGGGCCCAACGCGCGCACCACCAGATCGGGTGTCCGCCGAGCCGGGGTCGGGGCGGGCACGGCCGGGACCGAAACTGCCGGCACCACGTCCGGCGCGGGGGCGGTCAATTCCAGCGCCAGGCGGATCCCGGGCCCCTGATCGAGGCC
>DASTEX010000594.1:0-2585 GCA_035709185.1 Gemmatimonadales bacterium | reverse complement strand
GTGATGAGCCGGGGCCGGCTTTCCCGAATGCGCACCCGGATGTGGGCCACGGAGTCGGGCGGGCTCTCCGGCTCGAGATCCACCAGCGCCAGCCGGAACAACTCCAGGGCAAACAGCCTCCGCTGGCCCTCGACCAGCTGGTCGCCGGCAAACCAGTCGCCCGGTTTGAAGGGCAGCACCCGCAGAATGACATCGTGCGAAACGCTTTCACTCCCGTCGATCCGGATGCGCCCGATCCGGGCGCGCGGTCCGGGTGTGAGGGTCAGGCGAACCCTGGCGGTCGCCGCAGCGGAATCGATGACCGGATCCGTCCGGATGGTGGCAAACGCCCAGCCGCGGTTCTTCCACCAGTCGAGGATTTCCCGCTCATGCCGGATGCGCCGCTCCAGGGTGAATCGTCCGCCGGTATCGGTCTCGACCCTAGTGCGCCGGTCGTCCCACCCCGCCCGCAGCTCGTCGGGCAGCTGCCGGGCCGGGTCCACGTCGCCGGCGCCCGCGACCTCGACGGACTGCAGCACCACCGGACGTCCTTCCGTGATGATCAGATCCACGTCCACCAGATTCTTGTCGGCCTGATACCGCACGTCGTACCGGACATCGGTCTCGAGAAAACCGGACTCGGCATAGAAACGGCGCAGTCGGGCCACGTCGTACTGCAGCTGGAGGGGATCGAACCGGTGAACCGCGGGATCGGGCACCAGGGGTAACCAGCTGAGGGCATTGCGGATGCCGTACAATGCGCCCCGGCCTCGCAGGGCGATGGCCAATTCGAGCTTCGCGTCCTCGAACGTTCTGGTCTCGGGAAAGACGAACCGCACCGAGCGGACCTCAGTGGCCTCATCGAAGACGGTGTACGGGATCTGCCCGGCCCCGGTGCGAATCACTCCGCAGAGCGCCCCCAGGACGAGGAGACCCATGCGGCGCTCAGAACGCATACCGGGTCCGGAAGAACCAGCGGAACTCCGAGCCTCCCTGGAGGTTCAGCAGCAGCCAGCGATAGAGTGAGTATTCCAGCTCGACCTGGGTACCCTGCTGCTGGTCATCCAGCCCGTCCTCCCCTTTCCCGCGGGTGACCGGCTGCTGGAATCCCACATACAGTCGGGGCGAGACATAGCGACCGGCGATGACCAGGGTACCCTCCGCCGGGTCCTGCCGGATCTCCATGACATCGAGGCCGATCTGCTGTCCGGCCTCGTCCTCGATTACATCGGTGAGCGCGCCGAGGGCGAAGGCCGAGCTCTGGGCCGAGAGCCCGCCGCTGCCATCACCCCGGCCGAAGTCCGCCGCACTGCGGGAGGGTCGCCCGGTGGCGAGGTACGAGACGATATCGCTGGTCTCCATGGCGGGCTCGGATCCGAGCGTGAGGCGCAGATTATCGGCGCCGCCCTGGACGTTCAGCGTAATGGCCACTTCGGCCGAGCCCGGATCCTTGTAGGCGGGGACCTCGTACCGGGCCCCGATGTCGGCCCGCCAGCTGCTGATCGGCCCGTTGAACGTGATCCTGCCCTCCTCGATGGCGAAGCGTTTGCCGAACTGCTCGATGATGCTGCGGGTGGGGATGGCCTCTACCGTCCCGAACAGCTGGAGCGAATCACCGGCTTCCTTACGCACCTCGAGTGAGCCGGTGAGCAGGACGCGGACCTCGGGACGAACCTCCTTGCGCAGCCAGACATCGCCGCCCACCCGGACGTCCAGATCGACGGCCCACGGCAGCAGGAGGTCACCTTTCTCGCGCACGGAACCGGGCCGGTAGCCGAAGTAGGACTCGAGCATCTGGTAGTCACGGTCCGTGAGCGTCACCGGTCTCACCGAGGGGTTCTGCCCGACCCGATCGGCGAAGACATCGGTCTTTTCCAGCGTGAGTCTGCCGCTCAGCCGCGGCGCCGACAGGGTGCCGGTCACCGCGGCTTCCCCATTCAGACCGAGCCTGACGTACTCGTTCCGGATGGCGCGGAATCCATCCAGCCGGATCCGGAGATCCAACCGGGGATCGTCGAGCGGGGCCAGGAGCAGATTGCCATCCATCTGGGCCGACCCGTCGGCTTCGGCCCGCCAGGATTCCACCTGAAGCCGGTTGCCGCTGAGGGAAAGTCGACCCGCCATTGCTCTGTAATCGATGCCCCGCTCCGGCATGCGGATCCGCCCCTCCGCCAGCCCCATGGTGCCGGAGGCGCGCGGGCTGGCCACCGTCCCTTCGATCCGCGCGTCGGCCTGCAGCAGGCCGGCCAGCCGGTCCACCCCGAACCCCTCCAGGAAAGGGGTCATCCAGTCGAGGGGAAATCCGCCCGACCGGATGGCGAGCGACAGGGCCTCACGCTCGCGAACCCGCGGCGGCGGGTTGCGCAACAGCGACAACCTGTTAGGCACCGTGCCTTGCACGGTGAAGTTCCGACCCTGGTCGGCGGCAAGCTCCAGATCCACCCGCACCTGGTCGCCGGCCGGTCGGGTGGCCAGCCGCGCCGTCACGGACTGCAGGCTGAGCGTCAGGGCGGTGTGCAGACCAGGCCCGGCGGCGGGTCCGTCCACCCGGATGGTGCCGTGGATGACGGCGTCCATCCCCTCGATGCCGGCGAACTCGGCGAACC
>DASTEX010000593.1:0-4107 GCA_035709185.1 Gemmatimonadales bacterium | reverse complement strand
GATGTCGGTGCGGCCGCGGGGCCGGGTCCAGCCCACCTCGTATTTCACGCTGGCGCTCAGGATGGCCTTCTCTCCCAGCGGGGCGAACCAGCCGCCGGCGGTGACCGCGCCGGAGAGCGCGCCCATCACGGTGAGGTTGATCGAGGCGGTGCCAACGGCGCCGTCGTCATCCCGCACTTCGACCGTGAGGGTGTAGTCGCCGGCTTCCGGCGGCACGACGTCGCCGGAGCAGCTTCCCTGAGACACGGGCATGGCTTCCGAGAGCGCTTCCGCGCCCGCGGTGAGCTTCACGAAGCAGGTGTGACTGTCGCCCGACCCGGCATCGCCGAAGCCGGCCGAAACCGGCAGCGCGCCCAGCACCAGCGAAAAGCTGGAGCCGTCGGTCGGACTGGTGATCTGGACCACCGGCGCCACGTTCTGGATCTGAAGCAGCGCCTGGTCGGTCGCGACCGAACCCTCGTCGTCGGTGACGGTCAGGGTGGCCGTGAAGGTACCGTTGTCCGAGCAGGTCACACTGGTGCTCGCGCTGGCCGGCGACGCCACGCTGCACCCGGGGTCGCTCACCGACCACGCATACGACACTTCGCCACCGTCGGGGTCGCTGCCGGCGCCGGTCAGGGTCACCGGGCTTCCCTCGTCGCCCGACCAGGAATCACCGGCCGACGCAGTGGGAACCTGATTGCTGTTCTCCCCCACCACCAGCGAGGCGCACCCGCCGCCGTTGCTCCAGGTGTTGCCCAGGTCGCGGGCCCGCACGCATACCAGATACGAGCCGGTCGCGGGCGCGGTAAAGCTGCCCTGGACCGTCTCGGTCAGTCCGTCGAGGGCCCCGTCCGCCGCCGACATATCCTGCCAGGCCCCGTCATCGATGCGGAACTGGGCCTGACCAATGGGGCTCAGCCCATCATTGGCGATGGCGGTAACGGTCACGCTGGACCCGGTGCCCATCTCCCCCTCGGGCAGCACGAGATCGGTGACGGCCGGAGCCGTCCGGTCGATCAGCAACCGGACCATGCGGGGCGGAGTATCGGATTCGGAGCTCTGGAGCGACCAGCCGCGGGCGCGATACTCGCCCTCGGCACAGGGAACGCCGCCGGGACAGTTACCGGCCCACAGCACCACGCCGAGGACCCGCGGATCCGGCGGCGGCACGTAGTTGGAGAATCCCCAGCCGGCGACGATGGTGCCGGTGAGCAGCTGCCCCTGCCGGATGAACAGCCGGTTGGCTTCCTGGATCTGCGACCCCGCCGCCGCCAGCGAGAGCGTGACGTTGTCCAGCTGGCCGTCGCCGTTAGGCGAAAAGACCAGCAGCTCGCTCGCGCCGGGCTCGGCGTCGGGCAGGCCGTCCACCAGGACATGGAGCCCGGCCACTCCTTCGAGGTCCAGCGTCAGCGAAGGAGCTTCCGGCTCAGTCGGATCAGTTCCGTAGCCGCAGGCCGCTGCAGCCACGGTGAGCATCAGGACCAGCAGTCGCGCTCTTCGCATATATGCAACACCGGTTGAGGTCGGTTATTCGACCCCATCCGTAGTCGCAGGAATTGTGCTTTTTTGACATGTGTGGCCGCATCCCGTGGCCCCGCAACGGACTACGAAATGGTCACATAACCAATTGTAACAAAAGATGTTGTGCTATGACTCCGAACCGCCGTTGTGAAGTTACATCGAAGTCATAGTAAAGGAATTAGACGATGAAAAAGATCAGCGCAAAAGCGAAGCGTATTGGGCCCGCAGATGGGCCATTTTGGGGCTGATCATGGCCTGGCAATAGGGCTGGCGGCCGTTTCGCTGGTAGTACTGCTGGTGGTAGTCCTCCGCGGGATAGAAGGTCGAGGCGGCCGCGACCCGGGTGACGATGGGGGCGGGGAACCGGCCCGCCTCATCCAGCTCCCGGATCAGCTGGCGGGCTTCCGCCTCCTGCTCCGCCGAGTGGGTGAAGATCGCCGAGCGGTACTGGGTGCCGATGTCCGGACCCTGTCGGTTCAGTGTCGTTGGGTCATGGAAGGCAAAGAACAGCTCCAGCAGCTTCCGGTAGGAGATCACCGCCGGATCGAAGCTGATCTGTACGGCCTCCGCATGCCCGGTGGCTCCCGAGCAGACGGCCTGATAGGTGGGGTTCGGCACCCGCCCGCCGACGTATCCCGACACCACCCGCTCGACCCCCTTGAGCCGCTCGAACACGGCCTCCAGGCACCAGAAGCACCCACCTGCGAATGTCGCCAGCATAACAGTCCTCCGTAACGCCGTTGGCATGCGTGGGGTTCCCGGAACACGGTCGAAGATGGTCGAAGATGGTCGAAGATGGTCGAAGGTGGTCAAACCGGTCGAACCCGCGCGCCTATGGGCGGCCTGGAGGCTGCCATCTTCGACTGTCTTCGACCGTCTTCGACCATCTTCGACCCCTCGGTGATGCGAGGTCCCATGCTAACCATTTCTGCCGACTGACGGGGACCGACTCCCACCCCAATTTTCAATCCCGCTTCCCGCTTCGACCCGAAGGTGGTGACATGTTCCTGAACCGGGGGATTGCTCTGGCTGGTCTCCTCGCATCCGTGGCCGGCAGTGGCTGCTCCCAGCCGCGGTCCGGGGGCATGGCCCTGGCCGATACCGTCCCGGTCCATGACTCGGTGGCCGTAAAGCTGGAGGCGCCGGCCCAGGTGGCCGCGGGCGCACCGGTCCAGTTCCGCCTGACGCTTTCCAACCCCACCGACCGGCAGGTGACCCTCTATCTGCTGGGCCGGGAGATCTCGTTCGACATCGTCGTGGTGGCGCCCGATGGCGGCATCGTCTGGCGCCGGATGGACGACTCTCCCTTCCAGGACATCCTGGCCGTCCGCACGCTCGCGCCGCACCAGGAGATCGTGCTGCAATCCGAGTGGCGGAGCACCGCGCCGAACGGGAGCTACACGGCCACGGCTACGGTCTTTACCGACCCGGAGCCGCTGCGTACTTCACCGGTGCGGTTCGCCATTACGGGAGCGGACCGTCCGCTCGCTCAGCAATCCACTGCTGCCAGTCAGGACGAGACTCGGTAGCCCGGCGCACGGCCGCGCGGGCGAACTCCATCGCGCGCCGGGCCCGGTCGGCCGTTCCGGTTTCGCCGGTGGCGCCGGCGATGAGGGCCTCGAGCTCGAGCAGCTGGGCGTAGGCGAAGATCCGGTCGGGATCGCCCAGCAGGCCGGCCGCGCTCTCCACGTCCAGTTTCGGGATCAGTGGGGCCAGCGGACCCAGCAGCGCCTCGATGGCGTCGTCCACCTGGCGGCGTCCCTCCTCCAGGCTCCCGCCCCGGCGGAGCAGCCGCCGGATCAGCTCGCCTAACTGTTCGATCCAGCGTAAGACAACGTCCCGTTGCATTTCAGCTATCATCTATCAGCTATCAGCTATCAGCTATCCGTGGTCAGCCGGCTGACCTCATTCCTCAGAACTCGATCCCGGCGGCCAGGTTCAGATGATGGTTTCGCCTGTCGCCGCCGGCCGCATCGGCATAACGGGTCTCGATCAGGCGGTACTCCAGCGCGATTACGGCGGGGCTGATCCGGGTGAGCAGGTGCACCGCAAACGCCAGGTTCCGGAGCCGGCCCGCGGCCGGCACCATCCCGTCGTCCGGATCGTCCACTCCGTACCCGAGTCCCACTTCGCCCTCGCTCCACGGCTTGAGCAGCAGCTGGGCCCAGCCGCCCCTGGTATCGATGGGGACCGTGGCGGGGCCGAGGTTCTGCCCGATGCCGCCGCCGCCCAGGCCGGCCAGTGCCTGTCCGGTGAAGACTTCACCCCGGATCTCGATCCGGCTGCCTAACGGGATCCGCGCGCTGGCGCCAAGGGCCCGGGACGCCACCAGCGAATCGCCCGGGACGGCCAGCCAGCCGTAATGCCCGCCGGCTCCCACATCGGCCTGCGTGTTCCCCTCACCCCAGCGCGCGACGATCCGCCCCTGGAGCGATGGACGGCCGCTCCGCTCGGCCCGGTCGGGCTGGGTCAGGAAGGGGTCCTGCGGTTCACCCGCGCTGGGGGCGAGCAGGGTGCCTTCCAGCCCCAGGCGCACGCGGGCCGCCGGGGTGAGCCATCCGGTCAGGCGGATTTGCGGGAGCCAGAGCCAGAGATTGCCGGCCG
>DASTEX010000592.1:0-6133 GCA_035709185.1 Gemmatimonadales bacterium | reverse complement strand
TGACCAACGTTGTGTGAAGCCACACGGCTGGCGCGTCGGAACCTGAGCGTGACGCATCATGGTTTCGAAGATCGCGTGGGTCCTCGCCGCTGCGGCCCTGGCCGCTCTCCCCGGATGTGCTTCGGATGAACTTGCTGCGGGTGAAGTCCTGGTGGTGTCCCAGGTGGAGGTCACCCCGCCGGGCGCGGGACTCCGGGTAGGCGGGACCCAGCAGCTGACGGCCGTTCCGAAGACAGCGAGTGGCATACCCGTCCCCAACCGGCCGGTCGACTGGTCCAGCGCGGACCCCGGAATTGCGACCGTATCGGAGGCCGGGATGGTGACCGCCGTCGGGCTGGGGTCCACCGACATTATGGCCCGGGTGGATCAGGCCACCGGGCGGGCCGAGGTCAACGTGAGTCGGACCCCGGTCGGGCAGGTGGTGGTCCAGCCTGCCTCGTTCACCCTGGAGATGGGCGAAACCAGGCAGCTGGCGGTGTCGGTCCGGTCGGACGACGGCGAGGCCCTCACCGGACGGACGGTGACCTTCGTCAGCGACAACGCCGCTATCGCTACCGTCTCCTCCGCCGGTGTGGTGACGGCGATCGGGGCCGGACAGACGGTGATCCGGGCCCGCTCCGAGGGGAAGGAGGCGCGCAGCGACGTGACGGTGCTGGCCCGCCCCGCGGTGCGGCTGGCCTTTGCCACCCAGCCGGCGGACGCCGCGGCGGGCGCGACGCTCGCCCCCATCCGGGTTGCGGTGCAGGACGAAGTCGGGAGCACGGTGACCACGTCCACCGCCAGCGTCACCATGAGCCTGGATCGCAATCCCGGAGGGGCCACGCTGAGCGGCACCCGAACAGTCACCGCCTCCGGCGGCGTTGCCACCTTCAGCAACCTGCGGATCGACAAGGCCGGCTCGGGGTACACCCTGCGGGCCACGTCGGGGTCCCTTTCGCCCACCATCAGCAACCAGTTCGATATCACCGGGAACAACGGGGGGGACGACGACGACGATGGTGGCACCAGCGCAACAGTCCTGGTCATAACAACTCAGCCATCGGGAGACGCGAAGAGCGGCGACAAATTCAAACGGCAGCCGGTGGTCCAGTTGCGCGATGCGTCCGGAGATGATATCTCGGATGCAGGCGTCGCGGTCACCGCCTCACTGGTGGGATCCGGCGGGAAGCTCGGCGGCAAGGTCACGGTTTCGACCAATGACAAGGGCGAAGCCCGCTACAGTGACCTGCGAATCACCGGCACGGGCACCTTCCGGATCCGATTCTCGGCCAGCGGCCTTACCGCGGTGACTTCGAGCGAGATTACGGTAAAAGAATGACGATGGCTGACTGACATTCTGCCTCACATTCTGTGGACCGTAAGCAACAGTCGGAATGAAGGTGTGGCGAACCATGGCGGGAACGTCGCTGAGAACACTTACCGCAGCTGAGGTCGTTATGACGGCCCGACTCGCAGTGCTTTCCTGGGCCGTGCTGGCGTGGGCGGGATGTTCCGATAGCACGGCGGCCGGTGATGTGCTGGTGGTGGGCCGGGTCGAGGTCGATCCGTCCAGCGCCGCACTCATTATCGGTGAAGAGCTGCAGCTGTCTGCCGCCCCCATGACGGCCAGCGGTATTCCGGTGCCTAACCGCAGCATTGCCTGGTCCAGCCTGGCCCCCGACATCGCTTCGGTCTCCGAGGAGGGGGTGGTGACGGCCCACTCCAAGGGACAGGCCGATATCCTCGCCGTCGTGGACGGGACCTCCGGAACGGCGTCGGTCAATGTCGCGGGGCCGGCGATCGCCTGGATCGTGGTGCAACCGAAGGATTTCGACCTCAAGGTCGGGCGCACGCGGCAACTCACCGTCTTCCTGCTCGACGCCGACGGCGACATTCTGGCCGACCGCGCGGTGCAGTTCGTGAGCGATGATCCTGCCATCGCGGCGGTCTCGAATACGGGATTGGTGGTCGGGGTGAACCCGGGCGAGACCGTCATC
Organism: Gemmatimonadales bacterium; assembly: GCA_035709185.1. Lineage (GTDB taxonomy): Bacteria > Gemmatimonadota > Gemmatimonadetes > Gemmatimonadales > GWC2-71-9 > SZUA-320. Next base: position 4,157 of record DASTEX010000592.1, on the reverse strand, counting down.
CGGGTGCGAGCCGAGGGCAAGGAGGGGACCTCCAGCGTCGATGTGAACCGCTGAGGCGGCTACATTAGGGGCTCTCAGCTTTCGGGAGCCCGGTTGCATGTGGAAACACGCGCTGTTCCTGTCGCTGGCCGGGAGTCTCCCGGCCGCGTCGCTTCCTGCCCAGACCTTTCCCACCGACGACCCCGTCATCAAGCGAATCTGGGACGAAGGCATGACCGACAAGTCCCAGGCCAGCCGGCTGGCGCAGGTGTTGATGGACTCCATCGGACCCCGTCTCACTGCTTCGCCCCAGTTCCAGAGCGCCACCCAGTGGCTGCAGCAGCAGTATCGCTCGTGGGGAGTGCCGGTCCGGGCCGAGCGCTACGGGACCTGGCGCGCGTGGCGCCGGGGGTACACCCACCTGGACCTGATCGCGCCGCGGGTGCGCACGCTCGACGCCACCTTGCTGGCCTGGAGCCCGGGGACCGGCGGACCGGTGGAAGGCGAGGTCATTCTCGCGCCGGACCTGGCCGACAGCGCCGCGTTCGATGCCTGGCTGCCTAACGCCAGGGGCAAGTTCGTGGTGCTGCATGCCCCGGTGGAGCCGAGCTGCCGCGCTCCCGAGTCCTGGGAGAAGCTGGCCCGGGCGGAATCGGTCCAGCGCTGGAAGGACGAGCGCCAGCGGCTCCAGCAGGAATATCAGCGCCGGCTGGCGCGGTATGGCCGTGGCGTGTTCACGCGGCTCGACCGCTCGGGGGCGGCCGGGCTGCTGAGCGGGCTGTGGTCCGAGGGATGGGGCGTGGACAAGATCTTCTCCGCCATCACGCGGACCATTCCCCACCTGCACCTGAGCTGTGAGGACTATGGCCTGGTGGTCCGGCTGGCGAGCAACCGTCAGGGGCCCCGCCTCCGGTTGGACGCCCGCTCGGAGGATCTGGGCGAAGTGCCGGTGTTCAACGTAGTGGCCGAACTCAAGGGGACCGAAAAGCCCGACGAGTACGTGGTCCTGTCGGCCCACTACGATTCCTGGGACGGCGCGTCCGGCGCCACCGACAACGGCACCGGCACGATCACCATGCTGGAGGCCATGCGGCTCCTGAAGCTGGCCTATCCCAATCCGAAGCGGACCATCGTGGTGGGACACTGGGGCGGGGAGGAACAAGGCCTCATCGGTTCGGGAGCCTTCGCGGCCGATCACCCGGAGGTGGTGAGCGGCCTTCAGGCCGCGTTCAACCAGGACAACGGGACCTGGCGCATCGAGTACATCCGGATGATGGGCTTTACCCGGGCCGGGGAGTTCATTGCCCGCTGGATGAGCAAGGTGCCGAAGGAGATCGAGAACCTGGTCGACTACGACATCCCCGGGGAACCGGAACGCGGCGGCAGCGACCACATGTCGTTCATCTGCCACGGCGCGCCCGGCTTCCGGCTCCAGTCCCACTACCCGGATTACCGGCAGTACACCTGGCACACCAACCGCGACACCTATGACAAGGTCGTGTTTGACGATCTCCGGAACAACGCGACCCTGGCCGCCATGCTGGCCTACCTGGCGTCGGAGGACCCCGAGAAGATGCCGCGCGACCGCCGGGTCCTGCCCCCGGGGCAGAACGGTCAGCCGCAGCAGTGGCCGGGGTGCGGAACGGTGCGGAGGAGCTCGGGGCGCTGATCCATTGACGATTGACAATTGACAATTGACGATTGGCAATTGTCGACACTTGCCCTGACCTCGAGGCGGCACGATCGTGAATCGTCCATTGTCAATGGAGTCTCTGTCCTCGCATGAAGCAGATCTGATCGTGGGTGCCGGTCCCATCGGACTCGCCTGTGCCATCTCGGCGCTACGCCGGGGGCGCGATCCGCTGGTGATCGATGCGGGCGCACTGGCACACTCGATCGTCCGCTACCCGATCGGGATGACGTTCTTCACGACTCCCGAACGGCTGGAGATCGGCAACCATCCGTTCGTCTGTGCCGGCCAGAAGGCGACCCGGGAGGAGGCGCTCAAGTACTATCGCGGCGTGGCCCGGACCGAAGCTATCCGGGTGCAACCGTGGACCAGGCTGACCGGCGCCGGTCGCGACCCCGACCGGATTCAAGCCCGGGTGCGGACCCGACTGGGCGAGCAGGAGATCAGCTGTGACCGGCTGGTGCTCGCGACCGGATACTTCGACTTCGCCAACCGGCTGGACGTACCGGGTGAGGATCTGCCCCACGTGTCCCACTGGTTCGACGAGCCCCATCTCTGCCACCGCCAGCGGGTGGTCATCGTCGGCGGAAAAAATTCGGCCATCGAGGCGGCACTGCTCTGTTTCCGCGCTGGCGCCAGCCAGGTGACGCTGGTGCACCGGGGGAAGCAACTGAAGGAGAGCGTGAAGTACTGGCTGGCTCCCGACTTCACCAACCGGGTCAAAGCTGGCGAAATCGCCGTGCGGTTCGATTCGCGGGTGCTCGCGATCGACCCGGAGCACGTCGTAATCGTCAACCCGGAGGGCCGGCAGGAGAAGCTGCCGGCCGACCGGGTCTACGCCCTCACCGGATATCACCCCGATTTCGAGCTGTTCCGCTCCATCGGCATCAGGTTCGACGACGACACCGGCCGGCCGGTCCTCAATCCGGAAACGCTCGAGACCAACGTGCCGGGTGTGTACCTCGCCGGCAGCGTGACCGCGGGGAAGCACATCTCGGAAGTCTTCATCGAAAACGGACGCTTCGACGGCGAGAAGATCTTCGGCGATAGCGCAAGCCGGGAACTCGCCGAGCGGCGATACTCTTCGACCGAGCGGCCGATCGGCGAATGAGACTGCTCAGGATAATTGGGGTCAGACTCCTATTAGTTCGACATGGCCGCGGCGCGATCCGACGCGGGGGCGAACTAATAGGAGTCTGACCCCAATTATCGCTGCGCAGCCGGTGGTTGCTTGAGTACTCTCTCCAGCTGATTCGCGGTCAGGCCGCCCACGTAGAATCGACCGTAGAGCAGCACCGTCGGTGTTCCCGGGATTCCCACCCGCTGCGCTTCCTGCCAGCTCTTTTCCACCGCGGCCCCATAGCGTCCGCTATGCATGCAGGCCTCCCAGGCGGCGAGGTCCAGGCCGCCCTGCTCCGCCACCCGGCGGAACACCGCCTGATGCTCCGCCGAGCGGGCCCACTCGGCCCGGGTCTCGAACAGGCCCCGGTGCACGGCCCCGGCGGCGGAGGGGCCCTGCTCCTGGGCACAGGCCAATGCGTGCGTGGCGGGTCGGGCTTCGTCGTGCCCGGGGAGGGCAAACAGCAGGTGGCGCCAGCGAATCCGCCCGGTGTCGATGAACCGCCGGACAATCTCAGGCATGCTTTCCAGCTCGTAACGGGCGCAGTCGGGGCACTGATAGTCACTCCCCACCCAGACTTCGAGGGAGGCCTCGGGCGATCCGATGGAGTACGTCACGACGCTGGTGGTGTCGATGACGAGAGCGGCCGGTTCCGCGACGGGAGACCGGCGCGCCAGGTAGATCAGCCCTCCGGCGCCCAGCACCGCGAGGGCCATGATGAGCACGATGAAGCGACGAGGCGACACGGTTCCTTCCCGTTTAGTGGGCCCGATAACCGCAGAGGAATCTCGACGGCCGCGCCTTAATTCCCCATGAAGTTGCCCGGAAGGAGTCAGAGGCGCGGCGAGTCGAGCGAGGGCGGAACCCGCGGCAGATCGTACCAGATCCGATCCAGCGCCGAGACCAGGTCGGTCGGAAGGCTGGTCTTGGCTGCGTCGAGATTGGCCCGAAGCTGACCCGGGTCGCTGGCACCGACTATGGCGCTGCTGATGCCCGGGCGTCCCAGCACCCAGGCGATCGCCGTGGTCACGGGAGACAGTCCGGCCGCGAGCGCCAGCTCCGCGGCCCGGCGGGCCGCGGCCAGGTTGGCGTCGTTCCAGTAGCGTCTGCGGTAGGTCGTGCCGGTGTCGCCTAACGTGAAGCGTCCGGCCCCCGGCTCGGCGCCCTCCGGGTACCGGCCGCTCAACAGCCCGCCGGCGAGCGGGTTGTACACCATCACGCCCAGGCCGGCCAGCCGGGCCAGCGGCAGCAGCGATTCGTCGGCCTCGCGGTAGATCACGCTGTAGCGGGGCTGCAGGCCAGCGAGCCCGGTGATTCCCAGCCGCTGGGCGGCCAGCAGGGCCTCGGTGACCTCATGGGCCCGCACGT
>DASTEX010000591.1:0-10483 GCA_035709185.1 Gemmatimonadales bacterium | reverse complement strand
GGATTGCCGCTCTGAGATCGCGGAAACGCATGCTAGACTAATGTATGCCTTCAGCCGGTGTCTGCCATGCTCTCTGCTTCCCAGGTGCTGCTGGCGCGCGAACAGGTGATCGACCGGATCAACACGCTGTTCATCGCCACCGACAATCGCGACTGGAACCTGGTCCGTTCCTGTTTTGCCCCCACCGTCAACTTCGACATGACATCGCTTGCCGGGGGGGAACCGGTGATCCTGACCCCCGAGGCCATCGCCACGGCGTGGGAGCAGGGGCTGGCATCGATCGAGCAGGTGCACCATCAGGCGGGCAACTACCAGGTGACGCTCGCCGATGAGGAAGCCACGGCCTTCTGTTACGGTATCGCGATGCATTACCGCGCCACGAAATCGGGCAGGAATACCCGTACCTTCGTCGGCAGCTACGACCTGCGGCTGAAGGTCCTCGGCGGTGACTGGCGCATCACCAGCTTCCGGTTCACTCTCAAGTTCCTCGACGGCAACATCGAGCTGGAACAGGAGCCCTGAGCACCCCGCGGGTTCATCCACCCGCCAGGACCGCGGCAACCGCCAGGCCGATGATCAACGCGCCCGATCCGCGATTCACCCAGCGCAGCCGGGCCGGCGTCATCCGGCTCCGCAACCGGCTGGCGCCGCCGGAAAGCATCAGCCACCAGACCGCGGAACCAGTGAAGACTCCGGCCGACAGCCAGGCCACCGGGGCCGCTCCGCTGCCTGCCACGCTCCCCACACCCAGCCCGGCGAACATGGCGGCGAAGGACACCATGGTCATCGGATTGGAAATCGTGAGCACCAGGCCGGTCAGGAAGGTGCGGGCCCGTCCGACTGCCTCGCGCCCGGCAGCCATGGCGGCCGGTTCGGCCAGCAGGGTCCGGATGCCTAACCAGAGCAGAAAAACCGCTCCCCCCGTCCTGAGCATGCCTCCGTGGCGCACCAGCAGGCTGGAGATAGCCGTCACTCCCAGCCCGCCCACCAGGCCATATAGAGCATCGGCCGCGGCCGCGCCGAGGCCAGTCATCAACCCGGCCGTGCGCCCGTGCGTGATGCTGTGACGGATGACCAGCACGCCGATCGGGCCTACCGGGGCCGCAATGGAAAACCCCAGTACCGCTCCCCGGGCCAGCAGGGACAGGTCCATGATCCACCTCCGGAAAATGAAAAGCCCGCCAGGAGGAACCTGGCGGGCCGCGAACTGACCGTACCGAACGCGCCGCTAGCCAGGCTTCCGGATGGAGGTCGGGTTCTGCTGCGCGCTCTGTTGCGCGAGGCGGCGAAGGACGGTTACGGTACCCATGGCGGGCACAACGCTAGCAAGTGACGCGGCCGGGCGCAAGCGGTCAGCCCGAACGCTCGAGGGCTTCGCGGATTCGGGTCTCCAGCCCGCCGGTCGACAGGCACCAGACCCGATTGGCCGAACCGGCCGACTCGCCGGCCGTTCCCAGAACGAAGGTTGAGACCGTGGTCCCTCCGTGGGACTCCTGACGGACCGAAGTCAAAACCAGCAGCTCCACTTGCAGCCGGTCGGCGTTGGGAACGCTGCGAAGCTCCCCGCAATCGATGAGACGGGAGAGCGGCGTCTTGCCGAGGCGGCCCCGGACCCGGATCCAGCAGGCGGCCTGACGACGGCTCTTCTCGTCCCGTTCGTGCACCGGCAGGCCCAATTCCTGGTAGATCGCCGGCAGCAGGGCCCAGGCGGAATCGGCCGGCATACCGATCGCGGAGGCGACGCCGGTAGTGTCCACCGACATGGCGATCGAGCGGCGTCCGGCCAGCGGGGGGAGTTGAGTGGGAAGCTGGGTCCCGCAGGCCGTCATCAGCTCCAGAGCGACAGCGAGGGCGTACATGCGCTGTAACCTACTGATCCGGTGCAGCGCCGCCACCCGCAGACGGCGGCGTTTCCCGGTGCGCGGTGTCGCGCTACGTTGCAGGGGAATCGGCTGGCTGAGGCCCCCATGACCCGACTCCCGACCGGAGCCCAGCTCCGGGTTCACGATTGCATCAGCCGCCTGCCCGGCCCGCAGGGGGAACACTTCGTGGAGCTGCTGAGGCACGGCTCGCTGAGCGTGGAGCTCTATGCGCCGAGAGGAACCGATCCTCAGACCCCGCATGATCGAGATGAGGTGTACATCGTGGTGGAGGGTCGGGGCGACTTCGTCTGCGGCGATCTGCGGCGTGTGTTCGGACCGGGCGACCTGCTCATGGTGCCCGCCGGAGTGGTCCACCGGTTCGAGCATTTCAGCGACGACCTGGTGGTCTGGGTACTCTTCTATGGCCCGGAAGGAGGCGAGAGAAGCCACCCGGACTCAAGACTCACCAGGGCTTGAGGGAAGATCTGCATCAGTTCAGGGAGGAGCACGAATGCTGCGCTCCCCACTCTGCAGTATATCCCTCGCTACCGGTTCAGATCTTCCTTAAGCGCGATGGGCAGCTGCCGGACCCGCTGACCGGTGAGGGCCGCCAGGGCGTTGGCCACCGCGGGCGCGATCGGCGGCACACCCGGTTCTCCCACGCCGCCAGGAGCATCGCCGCTCGGCACCAGGTGCACCTCGATCACCGGCATCTCATCGATCCGGAGCACCGGGTAGTCATGAAAGTTTGACTGCACCACCCGCCCGCGCTCGATGGTGATCCTTTCTTTGAGCGCGGCGCTCAGCCCGTAAACAATCCCGCCCTCAATCTGCGCCACCACGGTATCCGGGTTGACCACGGTCCCGCAGTCGAACGCCGCTACCACCCGCCGCACTCGCAGTCGTCCGTCCTCGACCGCGACTTCAGCAACCTGGGCACACCAGCTGCCGAAGGACTCGTGGACCGCAATGCCCCGGCCTACGCCTTCGGGCAGCGGTGAGCCCCACCCCGCGCGCTCCGCCGCCGCATCCAGTACCCGGCGGTGGCGCGAGTCGGCCGGCAACAGGTCCCGGCGGAAGACCGCGGGATCTTTCCCCGCCAGCGCGGCCAGCTCGTCGATGAAGGTCTCGACCACGAATGCCGTATGGGTGTTCCCCACCGAGCGCCAGAACCCCACCGGAATGCCGAGATCGGCCTGGGTGTAGCGCACCGCAATGTTGGGAATCGCGTACGCCAGTTCGCGCGCTCCCTCCACCGCGGTCGGATCAATCCCGCCCTTCATCGGTCCCGCGAGCCGCACGATCGGCCCCGGAATGAACCCGGGGATGAAGCGCATGAGGATCGACGGCGCCACGATGTGGTGCGACCACGCCACCGGCCTTCCCGAAGGATCGAGTCCCCCGACCAGCCGGTGATACGTGACCGGCCGGTAGAAGTCATGCTGGATGTCATCCTCCCGGCTCCAGACCACTTTGACCGGCGCGCTCATGGCTCGGGAGACCTCCACCGCCTCTCGGATGAAGTCCGTCTCCGACCGCCGCCCGAAGCCCCCGCCGAGGTTGGTGGTGTGCACCCGCACCCGGTCGACCGGGACGCCCGCCGCCTTCGCCGCGACCCCGCGGGTGCCGCCCCCGAAGAGACCGGGCAGCCACTGGGTTTGGGTCGGCGCCCAGATTTCGACGCCGTCTTCCCGCACGTCGGCCGTGCAGTTCATCGGCTCCATGCAGGCGTGCGCCAGGTACGGCAGATCGTATTCCGCTTCGAGCCGGCGAGCCACGCCGGCCAGCGCGGAGGCCGCATCCCCCGAGGTTCGGGCATCGCGGCCTTCGCCCTGCGCCAGCTCCCGCAAGCGGGCGCTGATCTGCTCGCTGGACAGTTGCGCCAGCTCGCCTTCATCCCATTCGACCGCGAGGGCCTGCCTGCCCTTGTGAGCGGCCCAGTACCCATCGGCCACCACCGCCACGCCGCTGCTGATGGGGACCACGGCGCGCACGCCGGGAACGGCGCGCGCGGCGGCCTCATCCAGCTTGAGCAGCCTGCCGCCGAACACCGGGCTGCGCGCGACCACGGCCGTCAGCCTGCCTGCAGGGCCCGCATCGATCCCATAGGTGGTTCGGCCGGTGACCATCGATGGCAGATCCAGCCGGGGAACCGCGGTTCCGATCAGCCGGAACTCCCCCGGCTCCTTGAGCCGCACCTGGGCCGGCACCGGCAGCATCGCAGCCCGCGCGGCAAGATCTCCGTATCCCATCCGTTGGCCACTGGGCCGGTGAATCACCGCGCCCGATTCCGTGCTGCACGCGGACGGATCCACGTTCCACTCGGCGGCCGCGGTGCTGACCAGCATGGCCCGGGCCCGGGCGCCTGCCTCGCGCAGCGGGAGCCACGCGCCCATCACGCTGGTGCTGCCCCCGGTGACCTGTCCGAAGTTGAGCGGGTTCTTGTATGCCTCGTGGGCGGGCGCGAACTCGAAGCGGACCTTGCTCCAGTCGGCATCGAGTTCCTCTGCCACCAGCATTGGCAGGGCAGTCGAGACTCCCTGTCCCATCTCCGAGCGGGCCACCACCACGACCACCGCGCCGTCGGGGTGAATCCGGATCCAGGCGTCGGGAGCGAACGAGGCGCCTCCCGCATCGGGAGGCGCCTCGCTGCCGCAACTCGCCAGACTCACACCGAGCGTGAGCGCGGCGCCGGTCGCCGCGCTCCGCTCGAGAAATTCACGGCGTTTCATGCCGTCCCGGCGGCACCGACCAGCGGCAACCGGCGAATCCGCTTCCCGGTGAGCGCGGAAAGCGCGTTCGCCACCGCCGGGGCGATGGGCGGCGTGCCCGGCTCGCCCACCCCGCCCTGCGAATCGGTGCTGGGCACGATGTGCACCTCCACCTTCGGCATCTCGTTGATCCGGAGCAGGCGGTAGAGGTCGAAATTTCCCTGGACCGCGCGGCCCCCCTCGATGGTGATTTCGCCGTAGAGGGCGGCCGTCAGGCCGTACACGATGCCGCTCTCGATCTGGGCGGCGATGATGTCGGGATTGACGATCGGCCCGCAGTCGATGGCGGCGACCACCCGGTGAACCCGCGGCACGCCGTCCGCACCGAGCGAGACTTCCGCGACCTCGGCCACGTAGGACCCGAACGACTCGGCCACGGCGATGCCGCGGGCCTGGCCGGACGGCAGCGGCGTACCCCACCCGGCCTTTTCCGCCGCCAGTTCCAGCACCCGCTTGTGGCGCGGCGCCTTGTCCAGCAGGCTCCGCCGGAACTCGAAGGGATCCTTCCCGGCCGCGTGGGCCAGCTCGTCGATGAAGCACTCGGAGAAGAACGCATTCTGCGATGACCCGACCGAACGCCAGAACCCGGTTGGCACGCCCAGGTTGGGATTGTGGACGTCCACCTGCACGTTGGCGATCGAGTACGGGAAGTTGGCCAGCCCCTCGTGCGAAGCGTCATCCACCTTTCCCGGCGCCGGCGGCATGATCGGGGCACAGGCCACCCGGTTCACCCATGAGACCGGAACCCCATTGACGCCGATGGTGCCGCGGAACCAAGCGGTGGACACCGGACGGAAGAAGTCGTGCTGGATATCATCTTCGCGACTCCACACCACCTTCACCGGGGCACTCGCCGCCTTGGAGCACTCCAGCGCCTCGGCCAGGAAGTCGAGGAAGAACCGGCGGCCGAACCCTCCGCCCAGCAGCGTGGTGTTGACGGTGACCCGCTCGACCGGTACCCCCGCGATCCGGGCCGCCATCTCCCGGGCGCCACCGCCGAATCCGGCCCCGGCCTGGAACTGGCTGGGCGCCCACACCGTCACCTTGTCGGCCTCGACGTGGGCCGTGGCATTCATCGGCTCCATGCAGGCATGCGCCAGGTAGGGCACTTCATAGACTGCTTCAATGGTGGTGCCACCCTGGGGTGCGGCGCCCGCTCCCTCCCGGCGCACCGAAGTTCCGGGCCGCTTCGTGAGCGAGGCCAGCTGGGCGGAGATCTTCTGGCTCGACTGGCCGGCGTTGCTGCCGTCGTCCCATTCCACGGCCAGCGCCTGCTGCCCCTTGCGGGCCTGCCAGTAGCCGTCCCCGATGACCGCCACGCCGGAGCTGACGGGGACAACGTGACGAACGCCGGGGACGGCCTTCGCCGCCGCTTCATCCCACTTCACGGCCTTCCCGCCATACACAGGGCAGCGCGCCACCACGGCCACCAGCAGCCCGGGAACTTTCACATCCAGGCCGAAGCCGGCCTTCCCCGTCACCTTGTCGGGCAGGTCGAGCCGCGGAACCGCCTTGCCGAGGATCCGGAAATCCTTCGGGTCCTTGAGCGTGACCGTCCCGGGAACCGGAAGCTGAGCCGCGGCCTCGGCCAGCTCTCCGTACGAGAGCCGTTCCCGCGAGCCCCGCTTCTGGACGTAGCCGGCCTCGGTGGTGCATTCGTCGGCGGCCACGTTCCAGCGCTGGGCTGCCGCGGCAACCAGCATGGCGCGGGCCTTGGCGCCCGCTTCGCGCATCGGCTTCCACGCGGCCCGGACAGTGGTGCTTCCGCCGGTGCCCTGCATGCCGAACAGGGGGTTGAAATAGGCCTCGCCCGCCGGGGCCTGCTCGACCTTGACCTTGCTCCAGTCGACGTCCAGCTCTTCCGCCACCAGCTGGGGGACGGCCGTGAGCACCCCCTGCCCCATCTCCGAGTAGCCGCACACCACCGTCACCGACCCATCGGTGCTGACCCGCACGAAGGCGTCCGGAGCAAACGGAGTTGTGACCGGACCGCCGGAAGCCACCTCCCCGGTGGTGCAGCCGAACTGGATGGCGACAGTCAGTCCGGCTCCGACCGCCGCGCCCGCCTTGAGAAAATCGCGCCGGCTGACGCTCAACGACTCGCGCCTTATGGTGGTCATCGCGCACCTCCCGCCGCCCGGTGAATGGCCGCCCGGATCCGCTGATAGGTCCCGCAGCGGCAGAGGTTGCCCGACATGGCGGCGTCAATCTGCTCGTCGGAGGGGTTCCGGGTCCGGGCCAGCAGGGCCGCCGCCGACATGATCTGTCCCGATTGACAGTACCCGCACTGGGGCACCTGTTCGGCGATCCAGGCCTGCTGCACCGGATGGGTTGCATCCTCGGAGAGGCCTTCGATGGTGGTGATGTCCTTCCCGGCGAGCCCGCCGACAGGAAGCTGGCAGGAGCGAGCCGCCTCACCGTTGACGTGGACGGTGCACGCGCCGCACTGGGCGATCCCGCACCCGAATTTGGTACCCGTCATGCCCAGATTATCCCGAAGCACCCAGAGCAACGGCGTGTCCGGTGCCGCCTCGACCGTCACATCCTTGCCGTTGATGCGCAGACCGATCATGTGAACCTCGAATGGTGGTGAGAACTGCGGGACCTGCCTTACTGCTGCACCCGAACGGTAATACTGTATCCACTGACATCGAAAAGGGTATAGCTCTCGCGTTCGGCGGCCTGCTCGACGACCACCGAGTACGAGGAAATGTCGCCGGTATCGGGCACGGTGATTCTCAGCAGGTCGCCCCCCGCGATGTCACCGGTGATTACCACCCGCGTGGTACCGGCCGCCGTCGCCGCCGAGAGCCGGTGACCCCCGACCGCGGCCACCTGGGAAACCGGGCCGGTGATGCGAATCAGCAGGGCGCCATCCGTCGCATTGGTGGTCGACAGGGACGCGATCAGATCGCCGGGACTGCCGTCGTCGGTCGGTCCCGAGCCACAGGAGATGACCAGGCCCGCCAGCATCAGCCAGGCTGCCCGCCGCATCAGCGTCTCCGCCCCGCCAGCCGGCGCAGCACCGCGGGAGCCGGCTGCAGGCCTGCCCGCCGGAGAAAGGCCAGGTAGTCCCCCACATCGTACCCGCCATTGCGGTTGCCCAGCTCATCGAGATACTCCCGCTCGGCCGGGGTCAGTCGGGGTTGGCCCAGCAGCTCCCGGGTGGCATCGTCTTCGGCGATCTGCTGCTCGGCCAGGAACACGGCTGAGAGGTCGTAGGGACGCTCCATCGGCAGCACCAATGTCGCATTGGAAGTGACCGTATCTCCCCGCCAACCGGCGAAGATCCCGCCCGGGGAGGGCGATGCCTGGAGGGTAACGGCGCTTCCAGCAGTGACGAAGGCCCCCTGACCCAGGTTTCCCGGAACAGTGGACGTGAGCGAGCCGGTTCCCTGGATCGCGGCCCGGACCCGATGGGAGGCGGAAAAACTTGCCGTCAAGGTATCGGGACTGGCACCGCTGACGAAAGTCTGTTCCCGCGCCCCGCCGTTGCTCCAGCTCAGAAACTCCGCCAGGGTGCGGCCGGCATTGACCTGCTGATTCTGCTCCACGCTGAGGGAGACCGCATCGCCTTGCGGGAGCACCTCCTCGTACCGCACCGTGGGCTGGCCATTGACCTGGATCTCCGCGCCCACGGTGCTGGTCCGAAAGAGGGTCGGCTGCCGTCGGGTGAACCGAAAGCGCATGATCTTCCCGGCGAGCTGCTCGATCCGGTCGACCGCAAAGCCCAGGAACTGGTCGAAATGGTTGCGGGCCGCCGGATTGGTGGCAAAGCCGAGCCGGGCATTGCCGGTTTCGCCCGGAAAAGGGTCCCCGGTGTCACCGCGGTTTTTGGATCCCGGAGCTCGGAGCTGATTGAGCCCATCGGCCTGCATCAGCGCCACTCCATGCCGAGCCCCGGTATTGACCCGGTTGAAGAGGCGCGCGGCGTCAATCTGCGCCTCGTCGATCAGCCACAGGAGCAGGCCCGGCGCCTTGAGCTTGGAAGGCGAAATCAGCCCGGGCGTCATCTGGGCTGAATCGCTCTCCACCGCCTGCCGGTTCTCCAGCAGGAAATACTCGGGAAGCGATCCGCTCGAGCGGATCAGGAACACGGTGTCGCTGGTCTGCCGGGGTGCGGTCTCGAAAATCCCGTTCTGGGTGAGTTCCTTCACGGACACCCACCCGAGCTCCACCAGCGACCAGGGATCGTAACCGGCCGGACTGTCCGGCGTGGCGAAGTTGCCGCTCCCCATCAGGCCCCATTCTCCGATTCCCTGGCTCTGGAGCACCTGGTCCGTATCGTAGAGATCCGGGAGCCCGAACACGTGACCGGTCTCATGCGCCACGGTGCCGATCGGCATGATCTCGCCCTCCAGGCAAGCCGTGGATCCGCCAACCTGGCTCTGGATGATGTAGTCATCCACCCGGATGAACTGGCCGGCGATGGGCTGACCGCTGGAATTCCGGCGGGGCGTCCTGGTGACATACGGAGAGCCGGCGTTCCACCCGCGGATCTGATAGCGGTGCGACCAGATCCCGGGGGCCCCGCAGGCGCCGTCGCGGGTGGGATGCAGAAACGTTACGAAGTCGACGACGCCGTCATCATCTCCGGAATTCGGCAACCCGTCCGGCCCATCGTTATCGAAGCGGCTCCAGACCGTGTCGGCGCCGGGACGGTTGGAGATCGAGTCCAGCGCCTGCAGCAGCATCTGGGCGAACCGCGTCCCACCATGCGGACAGCTGGTCGTGACCCCGATGCCGTTGCAGCCGTCCTCGTAATACGTGCTGTTGCTGTCGAGCTGAACCGGCTCGAACACGCGGCCATCGATCTGGATCAATCCGTTGGAAACCTGCTGGTAATACGTGCGGAGGGTGTACGGCCGCGCCGGCACCAGCTGCGCGGGCGTCGAGGAAAACAGCACGTCGCGAAAGGACGCCGTGGCATAGGCGGCGGGCACATTCAGGTAGGCGACCAGCACCACCGGAACGTTCACGGTTCCGCCCACGGCCTCCGCCGCGCCTGCCAGCAGCAGTTGCGACTCGCCGCGCCGGGCCCGATCAGCGGATCGATTGAGCGAAAGGAAATTGCCCGACCGGAGCAACTGCCGGCGATAGGCCCGGACCCGGCTCGCCTTTTGCCTCCAGGCGCCGTCGGGTCGGAAGTCCATGCCGGGAACTTCAAAGCGACCGGCCTGGCCACCGCGGGGCCCCTGCGCGAGCGCCTCGGCGGCTGGCGGCACAACGCCAGCCGCGAGAGCAAGTTGCAGCACGAAACGCAGAGAGCAGTGCATGGACGGTTCGGGATGAAAGGTACCGCTTCGGGGGAGGCTGACCAGCGGGACCCGGTTCGCTTGTCATCCCGGAGGGGACAAATTAAGTTAAGTTGTTGAATAGCTTGATCATTCGGCTGGACCCGTCCATCCACTGCGAGGGACTGTGCCCAATACGGAACAGACTACTGTAGCCCTGTTCGAGAAGTGTTTGGCGTACACCAAGGCCGAGGAAGTCAAGGCACTCGGCCTTTACCCGTACTTCAAGCCCATCTCGGAATCGGAAGACACCGTAGTCGTCATCGAGGGGCAGCGGCGGATCATGCTCGGGTCGAACAACTACCTCGGCCTGACCCACCACCCCAAGGTGCTCGAAGCCGCCAGCCGCGCCCTGCATACCTACGGCTCGGGCTGCACCGGCAGCCGGTTTCTCAACGGCTCGCTCGACCTTCACGTCCAGCTGGAACAGGCGCTGGCGGAGTTCCTGGACAAGGACGACTGCATCGTCTTCTCCACCGGATACGGCGCCAATCTCGGCATGATTTCCGGCATTCTGGGCCGGAATGAGGTGGTCTTCCTCGACAAGCAGGACCAC
>DASTEX010000590.1:0-17291 GCA_035709185.1 Gemmatimonadales bacterium | reverse complement strand
CTCGCTCATCCTCCTCGCCTGGGTGCTGGGCGGGGGCCTGGCCATGCTGGGTGGGTTCGCCTATGCCGAGCTGGGGTCACGGCTCCCCCGGGTGGGGGGACAGTACAGTTACCTCGCCCGGGCGTGGCACCCGGTGGTGGGGTTCCTCTACGGTGTGGCCCTGCTCTTCATCATCAACGGCGGTGCCCTGGCCGCCGTGGCCATTGTCTTCGCCAGCTACGTGGACCGCACCTTCGTGCCGCTTGGTCCCATGGGGACCAGGCTGCTCGCCGCCGCGGTGCTGATCGGGCTCACCGCGATCAACGCGCTCGGGATCCGGGCCGGCAAGTGGACCAACAACCTGCTCATGGCGGCGAAGGTGGGCGGCATGCTGGCGCTGATCGCCCTGGCGCTGGGAAGCGGAAAGCCCCCCGCCAGTGACTACGCCGCGGTGACCGTTGCTTCACCCGGCGCCCTGGTCTCCCTGCTCTTCACCGCCCTGGTCCCGATCATGTTCGCCTACGGCGGTTGGCAGAATTGCTCCTCGGTGGCAGCCGAGATCAGGGATCCGGCCCGGACCCTTCCCCGGGCGAACGTCCTGGGTGTGGCGGCGGTCGTCCTGCTCTACCTCGGACTCAACCTCGCGTACCTGTGGGTCCTCACCCCGGCGCAGATGGGCGGGTCCACCGCACTGGCGGCCGACATGGCCCGTGCGGTGGCGGGGGAGGCCGGGGCCCGGCTGGTTGCGGTGCTCATCATCGTTTCTTCCCTCGGCTTCCTCTCGGTCATCATCCTTACCGGGCCCCGGCTCTATTATGCGATGGCGGTTGATGGGCTCTTCTTTCGCCGGGCGGCACGGCTCCATCCCCGGCACCGCACGCCGACGTTCACCCTCTGGTTCCAGACGTTCGTGTCCGTCGTGCTGCTCGCCACCAACACGTTTGACCAGCTGCTGTCCTACGTGGTGTTCGCCGACTGGCTTTTCTTCGGATTGACGGTGGCCGCGCTGTTCGTGCTGCGGCGGCGGGACCCGCGTCCCCCGGGTGTGGTCTCCATGCCGGGACATCCGGTCACCACCCTCATCTTCGTCGGGGCGGCGGCGGGGATCGTGGTGAACAGTTTCGTCGCGTACACCGCGCAGTCACTGGCCGGCACGGCTATCCTGACGGTCGCGGCCGCTGGATACTTCCTCGGGTTCCGTCACCGGGATCGGGCACGTGACGCTTCCTGAATTCCGCTACATGGCGTGGGCCAAGTCGCAGCCGCGCGTCCGGATCAACCTGGCGCGGAGCGGGATCGAGCCTTGTCCGGTCTCGCTGCTCGGGGTGAAGGCGCGGGACCTCGAGCTGGTACATCCGCCCGGATACGGCTGGCTGCCGTTACGGAAGGCCATCGCCCGGCGCTATCGCGTAGGCCCCGATCAGGTTCTGCCGGTGTCGGGCGGGGCGAGTCTGGCCAACTGGCTCGCGATTGCCGCCGCGGTGAACGGCGACCGGAGGGCCGAGGTCATCGTCGAGCGCCCGACCTACGAGCAGCTGCTCCGGATCCCGGAGCTGTTCGGCAGCAAGGTGCGGCGCCTCGAGCGGAAATTCGAAGACGGTTATGCCATCGATCTGGATCGTTTCGCCTCACTGGTGAATCGTCGCACCCGCGCGGCCGTCGTCAGCAGCCTGCACAACCCCTCGGGAGCACTGATCGATCGGCCCACTCTGCGCCGAATGGCGGCGATGCTCCGCGAGGTAGGTGGCTGGCTGGTGGTGGACGAGGTGTACCTCGAATGCCTCTTCGGCCGCCGGGCGGAGTCCACCGTGCATGCGGGTTCCAACGTCGTGGCCACCAACAGCCTGACCAAGGCCTACGGGCTGGACGGACTGCGAGCCGGATGGATCCTGGGCCCACGGGAGATCATCCGGCGCGCCGGCCAGCAGCACGATCTGCTGTGCGTGAACGGCGTAGCTCCGGGCGAACAACTGGCCTTGCAGGCCTTTCGCCGACTGCCCGCGGTCAGGGCCCGGGCCGATCGTCTGCTCCAGGAGGGGCTCGCGGTGCTGGTCGAATACCTGGCCCGGGAACGGCGGCTGCAAGCCGTGATTCCGCCCGGGGGCAACGTCGTGTTTCCCCGCCTGCCGCGGGGCGTGGACCGTGAAGCGCTCGCGGCCCACCTCCACCGCCGCTACTCGACGCTCGTGGTTCCCGGACGATTCTTCGAATCCACCCGCCACATCCGGTTGAGCTTCGGCTGCGGGGCCCCTCGGTTGACCCGCGGTCTGCGAAACCTCTCCCACGCTCTGGATGACCTGATGGATTGATCGAAGGCCGCGTTCAGGCGTGTTACTTTGCCCGGGGAGGTCGACCTCTTTAGACCGGTCCTGAGACATGCGTGCTACCATCCTCGCGGCATGATTGGCCCTCTGGTCGTAGTCAGTAACCGCCTCCCATTCACGGCGAAGCGCGACGGTGACCAGGTAACGTTCGCCCCGGCTCCGGGCGGCCTCGCCACGGCCGTGAATGCCGCCCTGAACGGCAGGGGTGGCCGCTGGATCGGTTGGTCGGGGCTTCCCGAGGAGGAGCTGAGTTCGGCCGGCGATCCGGAGCTCCCTCACCAGGACCAGATCACCTACATACCCGTGCCGCTCAGCCGGCACGAGGTTGCCCGCTACTACGGTCACTTCGCCAACCGGACCCTCTGGCCCACGTTCCACTATTTCATGTCGCGGGTGAATTTCGACACTCCGGCCTGGTCGGTGTACGACCGTGTGAACGAGCGGTTCGCCCAGGTCACGGCCCGGGAAAGTCCCGACGACGCGACCATCTGGATCCATGACTATCAGCTGCTCCGGACTCCCCACCACCTCCGGCGGCTCAAGCCAAATGCCCGGATCGCGTTCTTCCTTCACATCCCGTTCCCGTCGGCGGACGTGTTCCGGGCCCTGCCGTGGAGCCGCCCGCTGCTGCGGGGGATGCTGGGCGCCGACTACATCGGCTTCCACACGATGGTGTTCGTCAACCACTTCTTCGCCAGCGCCGAGCGGCTGCTGGGGTGCGAGACCGATCGCGAATCGATGACGCTGCTGTACGAGGGCCGGGTGGTCACGCTCGGGGTTCACCCGGTCAGCATCGATTTCGACGCGATGGACCGGATGGCGCGCGAGGCGCTGGCGAACGATCCCTCATTTCCGACCGGCGCCCGGCTCATCCTCGGCGCGGACCGCATCGACTACACCAAGGGACTCCTCCAGCGGCTGCTGGCAGTCGAACGACTGCTCGATCGTCACCCGGAACATCGCGGCCGGATCGTCTTTACCCAGGTGGCCGTGCCGAGCCGGGAGCGGGTGCCGGAGTACAGCGAGCTGAAGCGCGAGGTGGACGAAGCCGTGGGCCGCATCAATGGTCGATTCTCCGATCGCGGGTGGTCCCCCATTCGCTATCTGAGCCGTTCGCTGAGTCCTGCAGTCCTGGCGGGGCTGTACGCCCGGGCCGACGTCGCGCTGGTGACGCCGCTCCGGGACGGGATGAACCTGGTGGCGAAGGAGTACGTCGCGGCCCAGGTGAGCGAGCCCGGTGTGCTGGTGCTCTCCGAGCTGGCCGGCGCGGCCGAAGAGCTCCAGGAGGCGGTGCTGGTGAATCCCTTCGATGTCGACGGGATGTCGGAGGCGCTGGCCGGGGCGCTGGAGATGCCGCGGGAAGAGCGGCGGGCCCGCATGTCCGCCCTGCGCGACCGGGTCCGGAGCAACGACGTGACGGCCTGGCGCACGCGGTTTCTCGATGCCGTCGACCGGGCCATCGCGCGGTCCCGTTCCGCGCCGCCCCGGCCGGTCGAGCTGTTCACCCGGCGGATCGGGCCCTGGCTGACCGAGCGCGATCGGGTGGCCGTCTTCCTGGACTACGATGGAACACTGACGCCGATCGTGGAGCATCCCGCCACCGCCCAGCTCGATCAGGCGGCTCGGCGGGCGCTGGTCGCACTGGCCGCGGCGCCGCATCTCGACGTCGCCATCGTCAGTGGCCGCAGCCTGGACGACCTCAGGAGCCGGGTCCCCGAGGTGGGACTGACGCTGGTCGGGAATCACGGGCTGGAGATCGAAGGCCCGGGCCTGCACTGGGCGCACCCCCGGGCGGAGGAGTGGACCGAGGCCATGATGAAGGCGACCCGCGATCTGGATGACCTGCAGCTGCGCGGCGCCTGGGTGGAGAAGAAGGGCAGCACCATTTCCTGGCACGTCCGTTCGCTGCCGCAGGAATCGTGGAACCCCGCGCTCAAGCGGGGCGCGGCCGTGCTGGAAGAGCACGGACTCGACGCGGTCGTCGGCAAGGCGGTGGTGGAAGGGCGGCCGCCGTTAGGCTGGAACAAGGGACGCGCGCTGCTGTTCCTGCTCCAGCACCGCTACGGCGACGACTGGCCGGCCCGGATCCGGGCACTCTACATCGGCGATGACCGGACCGACGAAGACGCCTTTCGTTCGCTCCGCGGGATCGGACGGTCCATCCGGGTGGGGGAGCCGGGGACCGTCACCGAGGCGGATCATCTCCTGCCCGACCCTGCCGCGGTCGTGCGGGTCATGGAATGGCTGGCGGCCGGAGGGCATCTGGGACTCCGGGCGTGAGCGATTACCTCCCCATTTCCGGGTACGGCGTCATCGGCGATCTGCACACCGCGGCCCTGGTGGGCCGCCAGGGGTCGATCGACTGGTGGTGCCCGCCCCGGTACGATGCACCCTCGGTCTTCGGGGCCATTCTCGATGCCCGCCGGGGCGGGCGGTGGTCGGTGGCGCCCGAGACGCCCTGCACCAGCGAGCAGCGCTACCTCCCCGGCACCAACATCCTGGAAACCAACTTCCACCTCGACCAGGGCGGCCTGCTCAGCGTCGCCGACTTCATGCCGTTAGGCGCAGAGCGGGAGGGCAAATCGGCCATCTTCCGCCGGATTCGCGGGGTGCGGGGCCTGGTGCCGGTGGCGGTGCGGCTGGAACCCCGCTTTTCCTACGGCCGCGAACCGGCCCGCTTCCAGGTGCGACACGCCGGGCTGCTGGCGACCAGCACCAACCGGGAAGTCCTGGCCTTCAGCGCATCCCCCGGCATCGTCTGGCAGATCGAGGACGGCGCGGCCGTTGCCCGCTTCGGGCTCCGGCCGGAGGACACGGTCTGGCTGGTGTTGCGGCACGATGAAGACGAAGTGCTGTCGATCGACGCGTTGCGGCCCCAGGCCATCATGGACGACACGGCCCACTCCTGGGACAACTGGCTCACCAAGCTCAGGTACCAGGGACCGTACCGGCAGGAGGTAGAGCGCAGCGCCCTGGCGCTCAAGCTGCTGCAGTACAACCCCACCGGGGCCATGGTCGCCGCGCCCACGACCTCGCTGCCGGAATGGCCGGGCGGGGTGCGGAACTGGGATTATCGCTATACCTGGGTCCGCGACTCGAGCTATCTCCTCTTTGCGCTCAACGCGCTGGGATTCGAATCCGAGGCGGAGTCCTACCTCTCGTTTCTCAAGCGCCTCTGCCGCCAGTCCGACGCGAGGCACCTCCAGATTCTTCACCAGATCGACGGCTATCACCAGCTGGCCGAGCAGGAGCTGACCCACCTGGAAGGCTATGGCGGCGCCCGGCCGGTCCGGATCGGCAACGGCGCCTACGACCAGTTCCAGCTCGACATTTACGGTGAGCTGCTCGATACCCTGTTTCAGGGGCACCGCTACCGGGTGCCGAGCGAGGGATTGTGGGTTGCGATCCGGGGTCTGGTCGACTGGGTCGCGGCCAACTGGCGCCTCCCCGACTTTGGCATCTGGGAAGCCCGGCGAGAGCCTCGCCATCACGTGTTCAGCAAGATCATGGCGTGGTGCGCCCTCGACCGCGGCATCCGCCTCGCCCTGCGCAACCGGTTACCCGGCGAGGTCAATGCCTGGCGCCGGGCCGCCGCCGCGCTGCGGGAGGAAGTGCTCGATCGCGGCTGGAACCCGCCGAAGCAATCGTTCGTGCAGGCCTATGACGACGACGACCTCGACGCGGCCCTGCTCGTGATTCCACTGATTGGATTCCTCCCTCGGAGCGATCCCCGGGTGCGCTCGACCCTGAACGCCATCCGGCAGGAGCTGAGCGCCGGGCCCGAGGAGCTGATCTACCGCTACCGATCGCCCGACGGACTCGCGGGCGAGGAAGGCGCCTTCCTGGTCTGTTCCTTCTGGATGGTGCAGAACCTGGCGCTGGTCGGCCAGCGGGACGAAGCGGCACGACTCTACCGGCTGTTGCTGCGGCGGGGCGGACCGCTGGGGCTCTTCCCCGAGGAGATCGATCCCCGCACCGGGGATTTCCTGGGCAACTATCCGCTGGGGCTTTCCCACGCCGCGCTGCTCAACTGCGCGGTCACGTTGCAGCGGTTACGAGCGGCGGATGTACCGGTCAATCAATCGCCGGTGCCGGAGGTTCGAACCGGGGTGAGCAAGGCATAGGTCAGAGTGCCGGGTGCCGAGTGCCGAGTGCCGTGCCGGGTGGCCAAGTGCCGTGCCGGCTACCGAGTACTGGGTGGCGAGGGGTCAGGGTGGCTAGCAGCTGACGGCTCACGGCTCACGGCTAACGGCTAACGGCTAACGGCTAACGCGAGGATCGTGAAGCTGAACAGGATGACAAAGGCCAGCACCACCAGTCCCGCCAGTCCGGCATACAGTCTTCCGAGCGCCCGGTATTTGGCCTCGATCACCCGGGCCATCGTGTGCAACACCGCCTCCGCTTCCGCGTTCACCTGCCCCATCACTACATGGTCCCAGGCCTGGCGATAGGTCGACAGGTCCACCCGCGAGACGGCCTCCCAGAATAGCAGTCCCATCGGTTCGTGCATCGGAAGGGATTGTTCCCCGCTGATCACCCGGCCCGGCGGCAGCGCCCGGGTCAGCCGGCGCGGCCGGAGGCAATCGATCGCGTGCAGCACGAACAGCAGGTTGAGCGCCGCATAGATCAACAGCAGGACCACCATCCAGTTCCGGGCCGCGGGGGTAACCGAAGCGAGGAAATGGGCTCGTGAAATCAGCAGGAACGCACCGGCGTTGAGCACGCCGAGGGCAACCAGGGCATAACGCGCCCGATGATCCGCCAGGTCGATGACCTTCCGGCCCTCATCGATCCCCTCCATGATGATCCGGAACCGCTGCATGGGCGGCGGCGGACGGTCCGACTGCCGGCGGACCTTCTCTTCCCGCTGCCGGTGCTTCTCGGCGTGCCGGCGGCTGTGGTGGACGGCCTCCTCGATCGATTCCCGGTCGACGACCGCGCCATCGTGTCCGACCTTCATGCCACCCTCCGGATGAGCCCGGTCTAATTGTCGCCGGTGGACGGCCAAGGGGGCATGAAGAACCGGTGAAGCCTCTCGCATTTGACGGGCTGGTGAACCCCACCCCTGCGGCCGGGCTTCAGGCCTCGCGCCGGAGCGCCTCCACCGGCTCGAGACGGGCGGCCCGCCAGGCCGGCCACAATCCGGAGCCGGCGGCGAGGCCGATCACCGCCAGGATCGACACCGCCAGCAGCCGGACGCCGGCCTGCGCGTTCCAGCTGGTCAGTGCTGAGACCACCCCGCTTCCGGCCAGGCCGAGCCCCAGGCCGGCCGCTCCCCCCGCGATGGCGAGCATCAGCGCCTCGGACAGAAACTGCTGCGCAATGTCCCGCCGGCGTGCCCCGACGGCCATCCGGAGGCCGATCTCCGGCCGTCGCTCCCTGATCCCGAGCATCATCACCGAGAGAATCCCGGCTCCACCAACTATCAGCGACAGCAGGGCACAACCGAGAATCAGTCGCTGAAACGATTGCCGGGCCGCTTCCTCGGCGGCCAGAAGCACCCGCTGGTTCTGGATCGCGAAATCGTCCTCGCTACCGGGCGGCAGCTCGTGCCTGACCCGGAGGATGGCTGCCGCCTCCTCCGCAACCACGACATCCGAGGCGGCCGAATCAACTTCCAGGTAGATGAGCTTGACGTAATCGAGATTGAACAGCCGCCTCAGCCCGGTCTCGAGCGGGACCACGATGCGGTCGTCTTCACTGGCGCTTCCGTCCGGGCTCACCCCCTTGCTGGCGAGCACGCCAATGACCTCGAACGGCACCACGCCGATCCGGATGGTGCGCCCGACTGCGGGCATGGTGTCGAACAGGTTTTCGCGAACAGCGGAACCGAGTACCGCCACCCGGGCGCGTTGCCGGTTCTCCTGCCGGGTAAAGAACCGGCCCTCGGCCAGCGGGAACTGCCGGATCAGGCGCCACTCCGGCGTGGTCCCGAGAACGGTCGCCGGCGACTGGACCGGTCCGGACCGGGCAACCATCCCGCGGTCCTGCGCCGGCGCTGCGCGAATGATGCCGGGCGTTCCGCGCAGCACCGCATCGGCATCGCTGGTGCGAAGGGTCCGGACCCAGCCGTCCCGCTGAATCTCCCGGCCGGCCCGTGACTCGGTCCTGCCGGCCGAAACCACCAGCATGTTGCGGCCCAGGCTCTGAATCCGGCGCATGACCGCATGCCGGGCGCCTTCGCCGATGGCGGTGACCATGACGACGCCGGCCACGCCCAGCGCCGTGCCCGCCGCCGCCAGCAGGGCGCGGGTCCGGTGGGTGGACAGCGCGTGAACCGAAAGCCGGAGATTGCGGGTTATCCGCACCGGTCAGCGGAGCGTCTGCACCGGGTCGAGCTGCGCTGCCCTCCGCGCCGGGATCACCCCCGCGAGGAGTCCGGTTCCAATGGCACATCCCATTCCAATCCCCACCGCGGTCCACGGCATGCCGGCCGGTGTTCCCGCCAGGTGGGCCATGAGCTTGAGTCCCATCCAGCCGGCCAGGAGCGCGAACAGGCCGCCCAGTCCGGTCACCAGAGCGGACTCCATCAGAAACTGGAGCCGGATGTCGGACCGGCGGGCCCCGATCGCCTGGCGCAGCCCAATCTCCGATCTGCGCTCCTGGACCGCCGTGAGCATGAGATTCCCCACCACCAGTCCGCCGATCAGAATCGAAAGCCCGGCTGCCAGCGGCAGGAACAGGGTGAAGACCCGGTTGGTGGAGCGGATCATCTGCCGGATCTGGACCGGCGTGAACAGGTGGAAGTCATCCTCCTGACCGGGGAGAAGCCCGTGGCGCCGGCGAAGCAGGTCGCGGATGTCGGCCGTCATGGCTTCCGGTTCGACTCCCTCGCCGAACAGCAGCTTGGCGCCCATCAGGTAGTCCACGTTCCGGACCCGTCGCAGCATGGTGGTGATGGGGATCACGATCTCGTTGTCCTTGTCCTGGCCGTGCGGGTCGATCCCCATGGGAGCCAGCACCCCCGTCACGTGGAAGGGAATGGTCCCGATCCGGATCTGCTTTCCTACCGGATCGCGGCCCTGGAAGAGATCGCGCGCCACCACTTCACCCACCAGCGCCACCCGAGCCGCGTTGCCGACGTCCCCCGCCGTGAAATACGCGCCGCGGGAGACCGGACGGTTCCAGACGATCTCGGCGGCTTCGGAGTGTCCTTCGATCCGGACCCGGCTGGTTCTTCCTTCGAACGTCACATCACGCTCGCCCGCCAGCTGCATCGGGTCCGCCAGCAGCACCGCATCGAAGGCACTGTCGATGGCCTGGATGTCCGCCAGGGTAAGCGTGCTGGCGGGCGCTGCATGGGGGCCCGCCCGGACCCGGCCGCCACCGGCCCGGACGAACATGGTGGATCCACTCAGCATGCGGTCGAACCGCCGGAGCACCTGACTCTGGGTCCCTCGACCGATCGCCAGTACCACGCTGAGGGCCCCCACACCCACAAAGGTGCCGAGCATCATGAAGAACGTGCGCGCCCGATGGCGCGACATGGTTTGCAGGCTGCTCTGAAGGATCCGGATCAGGCGCATGGTTCAGACCTCCGGGAACACACTGGCGGCGACACGGGAATCCGACACGATCCGGCCGTCACGAATCTCGATGACGCGCTCCGCGTAACGGGCCACCTGGAGATCGTGGGTGACGATCATCAGCGTCGTGCCGCCTTGATTCAGCCGGCGGAGGAGTTCCATGATCTCCCGGGCGGAAGCGGAGTCGAGATTGCCGGTCGGCTCATCGGCCAGGATCAGGGCCGGGTCCATGACCAGCGCGCGGGCAATCGCCACCCGCTGCTGCTGCCCGCCGGACAGCTCGTGCGGCAGATGACTGGCCCGATCGGCCAGACCAACCCGCTCCAGCGCCTTGAGACCGGCATCCGGCGGCGCCGGTCGCTCGGCATAGATGAGGGGCAGCTCGACATTTTCGGTGGCGGTGGCGCGGGGAAGCAGATGGAAGGCCTGGAACACGAAGCCGATCCGCTCGTTCCGCACCAGGGCCTGCTGGTCGGGAGTGAGCGAGCCGGTATCGCGTCCTTCGAACCGGTACCGGCCCGAATCGGGACGATCGAGCAGTCCGACCACGTTCATCAGCGTGGACTTGCCGGAACCGGACGGACCCATGAGGGCCACGAATTCGCCCGGCTCGACGTTCAGCGATACTCCATCGAGCGCCCGGATCCCGGCAGTCCCCTTGCGCCAGGTCCGCCGGACCTCGGCCAGCTCGATCATGGTTCTGTCCTCTCGGTTGAATCGGCCAGACATTCGCCTCGCCCCAGCAGCACCCGGTCGCCGGGCTGGAGCCCGGAGGTCACCTCGGTGAAATCCGAGCCTCGGAACCCGGGGACCACCCCACGACGCTCCGACCCGGCCCTCGTTGCCACCAGGGTGAACGTGCCCCTCTCGTCCCGCCGCAGCGCGCCGTTAGGCACGGCGACCACGTTCTGCCGGCCCTCGACCACGATCCGGACCGTTGTGGTCATCTCCGGCCGCAGCACCCGGTCGGAACGATTCCGGAAGGCGATGAGCGTTACGTAGTTCACGACGTTATCGCGCAGCTCCGCGGTGGGACGCACCGCGGTGACCCGGCCCTCGAACTCCTCATCGGGCCAGGTATCGACCGTGAATCGCGCCCGCTGTCCGGCAGCGATCCGGCCGATGTCGGTCTCGTCCACGTAGGCCCAGACTTCGAGCCGGGTGAGATCGACGATCGTGAGAAAGGTGGGGGCGGCGAAACTGGCGGCGACGGTTTCGCCTTCCTGGGTCGAGATGGTACCGACTACTCCGCTGATCGGCGCCTGGATCCGGGTGTAACCCAGCTGCACCCGGGCAGCTTCCACCGCGGCGGCGGCTTCTCCTTCGCTGGCTCGCGTGGTCTGCAGGACCCTCTCGGCCTGGGCCAGCTCCGCCACTGTGGCATGCCCCCCCGCCGCCAGCCGCTCCACCCGGGTGAACTCCTGCTCGGCCCAGGCCCGCTCCGACAGGGTGCTGCGATGCTTCGCCAGGGCTCCGCCGACAGCGGTCTCGAATTCCACCGGATCGAGCTCGGCCAGCAGCTGTCCCTTCTCGACCCGGTCGCCGATCGAGACGTGCAACCGCTGGACCACGCCCGAGGCTCGGGATCCGACGGCCACCTGGGCGCCGACCCGCGGCCGCACGACGCCCGTGGCCAGCACCGTCGCTCCGACATCGCGCCGCTCCACCGGCGCAGTCTCCATCACCGGAACACCCGGGCGCCCCGCGCCGGCTTCGGCCTTCCGGGCCACCAGCCATCCTGCGCCGCTGCCGAAGGCAATCAGCAGCAGCCGTCCCGCCCATCTGCCGGATCGCATGGGTCTCGTCGTCACTCTGGGAAGTTCCTGGAGCGGTACCGCTGGGGAGGAGGGACTGTTTACTGAAAGGACTTGGGACTTAGGACTTAGGACTACGTCCGCCCCGCCCCACCCGGAAGAATCCGTGAAAAGGGGGGGAGGGTGGTGGACCAAGTCCTAAGTCCTAAGTCCTCAGTCCTTTCTCCTGTGATCCATGAACCCGGGTGAGCTGTGCAACCGGTTGGCCACCTCGAGGAACTTCTTCGCTTGGCCGGAGTCGAGGACGGCGGCGATCTCGGCGGTAAAGCTGTCGACCGTGGCGCGGAGCCGGGTATGCGTGTCCTGCCAGACCGCATCGATGTTCTTCTGGCCCCGGTCCAGTATCTCGGACACTCGGGCCCGCTGTTCCGGGCGCAGCGCCAGTTCCCGTTCCATGGTGCCCAGCGGGTCACGCCGCAGCTCTTCCATCAGCCGGGCATGTTCACCGGAGCGAACGTGCAGCCGGTCGGCGTGAATCCCGATGGCGGCGCCGAGCGCTACCAGCGCCAGCGCCGCGAGGGCGGCGCGCCAGCCCAGCCGGTTCATTGACCACCTCCACTCAGGAAGATCAGCGTGGCCACGGACGGCGGCCGCTCCGACGCGAGAAAGGACGTGACCGCGGGGTCATTCCGGGGAGGCGGCAGCCAGCCGGTCGCGGACGGTTCCCGGTCCTGGCGGGGAGGCGCCAGCAGCAGCACTGCCAGGGCCGCTGCGAGAGCCAGCCCCCCCAGTGCCCAGGCCTGCCGGGTCAGGGGCGACCACCAGGCCTGCCCGGTCTCGCCACCTGCCTGAACCAGCGGTCCGAGGCTCCCGGTGATTTTCGTCTCGAGCTGTTCCCAGTACGCCGGGTCATCCGGCAGTCGGGACAAGTCCCGGAATTCCGTCATCGGTTCCCGGCCTCCGCGCGCCATCCATCGAGCAGCACCTTCAGCGTCTGCCGCGCCTTGAAGACATGCACCCGGACGGTGCTCTCAGCCAGCCCGGTCGCATCGGCCGCCTCGGCACTGGTGAAGCCTTCCACCAGGCAGAGCCGGAAACAGGTCCGCTGCATGGGCGGAAGTCGCTCGATTGCCGCGCCGATGCTGCGCCGCAGCTCTCCGCGCTCGGTCTCCTCGAAGGGATCGGGCCGGATTGCCGCCTGATCCGGCGCCAGCGTCTCGTGATCCCGCAGCCGTTCCCGCTTCCCCAGGTTGCGGGCGGTGTTGCGCAGAATCGTGAAGAACCACGGCTCGAAGCGGCGCTCCAGATCGAAGCGGTCGAGGCTGTTCAGCACCCGCCGGAACGTCTCCTGCACTACATCCTCGGCATCGTCTCTTCCGCCCCCGGTGTACTCCAATGCTACTGCCAGGGCCTTGCGCAGGTAGCGGCGGACCAGCCGGGCAAATGCCTGCTCGTCCCCGCGCAGAGTGGCGTGAACCAGCACCTCGTCAGGTGCATCATCCCGGACTTCTCCGATCGGATCCTCGCTGCTGGCCGCGGGCGGCGAACTGGATCTCCCATCCGACATTGACGGTACCACCGGACCGCTTCGGGCGCTTACCGTGGGCCTGCTCCGAGCCCTGTCGTCTCCCTCATAACCTGCATGAGAGGTGCGAAAGATGGCCAAACGCATGTCGACCCGGCAGAAGTCCCGCCGGACGCTTCAGGGGCGTGACACCCCCGAAGCGCTTCCGGGCAAACAGCCGGCCTCGGTTCCCCGGACCGGGCGGAAGCAGCGGCGGGGTCACGAGCCCCGGATGCGGGGAAACCGCTGAGTCATGCAGCCGGTCAGCCTCCGACCCAACCGGGATTTCCGAAGCCCGCGGAGATCCTCAACTTGCGCGGAACCCTGCCCCTGATGCGCCAACCCGCACCGGATCGCAGACCTCACCACCCGGGACCGGGTGGCGGCGTTGGTCGACGGCTGGTGCATTCCTGACAAGGAACCGATATGCCGACCCTGAATGCCACCAAGAAGCCGCTCTCGGAACAGGTGATGGTGATCACCGGCGCCTCCAGCGGCATCGGCCTGGTCACCGCCCGCATGGCCGCCCGGAAGGGGGCCGCCGTGCTGCTCGCCGCCCGCAACGAATCGGATCTGGATGAAGGAGTCGAATGCATTCAGCGGCTGGGCGGCCGCGCCACCTGGATCAAGGCCGACGTAGCCGATCCCGAACAGGTGGAGCGCATCGCCGACGAAGCCATGCGTGAGTTCGGCCGGATCGACACCTGGGTCAACAACGCGGCGGTGAGCCTGTACGGTAAACTCACCGATCTCAAGGTCGAGGATATGCGGCGCCTGGCCGATGTGACCTTCTGGGGCACGGTCTACGGCAGCCTGGCCGCAGTGGAGCGGATGCGGGCGGCCGGCGGCACCATCATCAACGTGGCCAGCGTCCTGGCCGACCGGGCCGTACCGCTCCAGGGGATCTATTCCGCGATGAAGCACGCCGTCCGGGCCTTCAGTGACACGCTCCGGATGGAACTGGAGCTGGACGACGTGCCGGTCTCGGTGTCGGTGATCAAGCCGGGCAGCATGGACACGCCCCTTTTCGAAAAGGCGAAGACCTATCTGGACGAAGAGCCCCAACCGATTCCGCCGGTGTACGCCCCCGAGGCGGTGGCGGAGACCATCCTCGCCTGCGCCCGGCACCCGCGCCGGGAAGTAACCGTGGGCGGGATTTCCGGGTTGCTCAGCGTGGGGCAGCATGTGAGCCCGCGGGTCACCGACAAGTATCTCCAGCGTTACGGCGTAACCCGTCAGCTCTCGGGCAAGCCGGTGGAACCGGACCGGCGGGACAACCTGCACCATCCCGTGCCCCATGACGGGGGCGAGCGGGGCCGCAATTGGGACGGCCGGGTGCTGAAACGCAGCCTGTACACCCGCAGTCAGCTGAATCCGGGCACGACCGCTTTGACGCTCGCGGGCCTGGGCGTGGCCATGATGCTGGGCAGCCGGGTGCTGGGACGGCGCAATGGGTATGTGGTAGAGCTGGACGAATAAGGGTCGGAAGGTCGGAAGGGTCGGAAAGGTCGGAACACACCACGTTCCCGCACTCCTTCCGACTCTTCCGCGCCTTCCGACTCTTCCGACGCTTCCGACCCCTTCCGCCCATGCGACTTGACGGCCCACGCCGGAAACAGTATAGTGAACCATATGGTTCAGTATTCCCCGAACCTCGACGGTGCATTCGCCGCACTATCGGATTCCACCCGGCGCGGGATTCTCAAGTATCTGGGCCGGGGGGATGCGACCATCAGTGATCTGGCCGAGCGCTTCGCCATGACCCTCACCGGGGTCAAGAAGCACGTTCAGATTCTGGAGGAGGCCGGGT
The DNA here is from genome assembly GCA_035709185.1 of Gemmatimonadales bacterium. Classification (GTDB taxonomy): domain Bacteria; phylum Gemmatimonadota; class Gemmatimonadetes; order Gemmatimonadales; family GWC2-71-9; genus SZUA-320. The sequence continues at coordinate 2,334 of DASTEX010000590.1, read as the reverse complement.
TGGTTACAACGGCCAAGGTGGGGAGGGTGCGGAGCTGCCGGCTGGGCCCTCGCCGGCTGGACGAGGCCTCGGCCTGGATCGAGGCCTACCGGCAGATGCTGGATGCCCGTCTCAACCGGCTCGAGGCGTTCCTCGAGCGCACGAAAGGCACACTATGAGTAAAGCCGTGAAAGATCCCGTGATGACCTCCACGGTCACGACCCCCAGCGAACGCGAGATTCACATCGAGCGGATCTTCAATGCCCCGCGCCACAAGGTCTGGCGGGCGTTCACCGAACCGGAACTCCTGGCTCAGTGGTGGGGCCGGGGCAACAAGCTGGTGATCGAGAAGTTCGAGCTCGAGCGCGGCGGCCATTGGCGCTTCGTCGAACACGGCCCCGAAGGCGTGCACGGTTTCGAAGGTCGCTTCCGGGAGGTGACCCCGCCCGAGCGGCTGGTGCAGACCTTCGAGTGGGATGGAATGCCGGGGTACGTCGCCGTCGACACCTGTGAGTTCGAGGACCTGGGCGACGGCCGGACCCGCGTCGTCACCACTTCGCTCTTCCACACCACTGACGAACGCGACGGAATGCTCCAGGCCGGAATGGAAGGCGGGCTCAACCAGAGCTACGCCGCACTGGATCGGCTGCTGGAGAACCTTAACTAAGGACTTAGGACTTAGGACTTAGGACTAAGCCGCTCCTCGTTGGTTCCAAACCCCGCTTCCGCGGTGAGGGACAAGCGGACCATGGATGGAGAGGAGCAAGCTTAGTCCTTAGTCCCAAGTCCTTAGTCCTGCTTGTAGAGTGTCCAGGTTCCTTCCGCCGAGCCCACCGGGTCGTAGTACTCGCCGGAAGACTCGGGGGTATCCATTGGCCGGCAGGTCCAGGTGCCGCGGGCCACTTCCCCCGTTTGGGTAATGGCGCTCCGGGTATTGCCGGGAAACACTGTGAACTCGTGCCAGAACCGCGAGTCGGCATCCTCCGACTGGGGACTCCGGATCTCGATGCTGTCGGGATGGATGAGATGGAACTCCAGGCTCTCGAAATAGGTGTCGGCCCAGAAGGCAACGGAGTTGGCCCCTTCCCGGTCGATCTGGCGACTCGCGTCGCCGCCGCCTTGGGCGAAATACACGACGGCACCAACCCGATCATCCCGCTCGCCGGTGAGGGTGATGGAGGTCTCGATATGGCACTGCACGAAGATTCCCGCCTGGTCGGAACCCTCGGCCTGCGCCACGAGGCGCATCCGGCGGGGGAGGCGGCCATCGCCCGGACCGGTTCCGTCGGAGCAGGCCGCCGCGATCAACAGCACGAGGCAACGACGCATACTTGATATACCCGGCCAACACCGGGAAAGTCACATGGGCTACTCTTCCCTGAGCGCGCTGGTCGGGTCCACCTGTACGATCCGGCGGGCGGGAAGGAACGACGCCAGCAGTACCCCGATCCCGAGCAGGAAGATGCCCGCCCCGATCGCGACCGGATCCAGCACCTTCACCCCGTACACCAGCGACTGAAGCAGGCGGTTGGCCCCGGCAAAGAGCAGCATGCCGCTCGCCACGCCGATGCCGCCCAGGGCCAGCCCGCTGGCAGTCACTGCAGCCACCAGCGCGCCGGGCCTGGCGCCTAACGCCAGGCGGATGCCCAGCTCGCGGGTCCGCTGGCTGATGCTGTAGCTCAGGACTCCATAGACACCGAGCAGAGCGAGCAGCAGCGCCGTCAGGCCAAATCCGGACAGGACCGTCGTGCCCAGCCGCCGCGGTCCCAGCGAGCCGTCGATCCGGTCACGCATGGTGCGCAGGTCGAACACCGGCAGCCGCGGATCCACCGCCGCCATCTCGGCCTGAAGCTGCGCCAGCGTGATGGGGCCGCCACTGGTCCGGATCACGCCGGTGAGGGTGGTGAGCCAGTTCATTCGCCGGTAGGGGTAGTACACCGTGGCCTTGGCGTCCTCTTCCAGAGTACCGTGCTTGATCGATCCCACCACGCCCACGATGATCCCGTCGGGACCCTGGTTGATCCGCCGGCCAATGGGGTCTTCCCCGGGGAAGAACTCCTCTGCCAGCCGGCGGTCGATCACCACCGGCACCAGCCCATCACCGGCCTCGGCCCCGTCCCCCGGCTCGAACCGGCGCCCGCTCAAGAGCGGAATGCCCATGGTCTCGAAATAACCGGCATGAACGAATCGCATGTCGGCGTGGAGTTGCGGTCCGCCGGCTGATTCCGGGCGCCCGATGATGCGAAAGGGGCTGCTGTTTCTGCCGGTGCCGAACGGAATGTCGGTGATGTATCCCAGGCTGATCACGCCCGGGAGCCCGTCCAGGCGTTCGGCCAGGGCGTCGAATGCGGCGAT
>DASTEX010000589.1:0-4503 GCA_035709185.1 Gemmatimonadales bacterium | reverse complement strand
GAGGTCGGCTGGCGCCTCCTCGGCACCGAGAGCGTGGAGCTCTGGGTCCGGGATGACGGGCCCGGGGTCGCCGCGACCACCAATCTCTTCGTCCCGTTCTTTACCACCAAGCCGGGAGGGACCGGCATCGGACTGGCGCTTTCGCGACAGATCGCCGAGGCTCATGGAGGGTGGCTGGTTCTCACCAATCGGGGGGACGCACCGGGCGCCCTGGCCCGGGTCAGGCTTCCGCTCGCGCCCAGCTAGCAATCCGGCAAGCCGGCTGCGATTGCTTGCGCCGGCTTCCGCCGACCCCGGGCCGGAATCTCCCGCTCGACAGATCGCTAAATCGTTAGATATCAGAGGCCTGCGATTGATGATTGCAGGATGACCGCGGCTTGACCGCCGAAAGCGAGCTTGTCTGCCGTTCGCCGTCCACTTCGGGGCGGCGGTAGACACCCCGTTTCCGGAGGTCGAACATGAGAAAGTTCTTTCCCCGAGCCCGTTCCTGGGTGCTCGCCTCGCTCCCCCTGCTGCTGGCGGCGGCGTGTGACCCTGCGCCGACCGAACCGGTCGATTCCGACTTGAGGCGCCATGCAGCCGGCAAGTCCCCGTCCGAGATGATCGCCTTCTCCTCCGATCACGAAGGGATGGGACGGGCCCTCTATGTACGGGTCCTCGACGGGCTCGATGTGGACCAGCGGGTTACCTCGCCACCCGCCGGCCACGGTGATTCCGAGCCCGACTTTGCCCCGGGGAGCAAGCGGCTCGTGTTTACCCGGACCGGCCCCGATGGCAAGACCGAGCTGTACGCCGTCGGGGTGAACGGCAAGCGCCTGGATCAGCTCACCAGTTTCGGAGCCCTGACCCGGAATCCGGTGTATTCGCCGGACGGCAGGAAGATCGCATTCGTGAGTGACAAGGATGGACCCGTCGACATCTACGTGATGGATGCCACTGGCGCCAATGTGCAGCGCCTGACATCCACGACCGTTGCGGATTATCGCCCCACCTGGTCGGCCGACGGCACCAGACTGGCTTACGCTTCGGCCGACTTCGCTCAGGGGACCCGGATCCGTGCCCGAGACCTGGGCACTGGCTCCGAATCCATCCTGGTGGAGTGTGAGACCGCCTGGTGCACCAACCCGACCTGGGCCCGCAACAGCCAGCAGATCATCTACGAGATCAGCGGGACGCCGGGTGGGCCGCCGTCGCTCATGCTCCGGGATCTCGCCAACGACGTGCATTTCGTGATCTCGGCCTACCAGACCATGCGAGTGGGCAACTGGAAGCCGGACGGAAGCAGGTTCGTGGCCGTTTCCGACGATGGATCCACGCTGTACGAAATGGTGACGAGCAACTATGCCACTGGCGATTACAGCCCGATGGCCACGCCATCCGGCACCGTCATGTGGCCCACCTGGAGCAGATAACGCTCGTTCGGCGAGTGAGCATCTACGATTCAGCGATTGCCGGCGGCTTCCGTCGTTGCCCCCGCGCAATCGCTGAACCGCCCCGTCGCCGGATCGGGGGATGACCTGCCGGTTCCTGCCTTTCCTGGACGCGTTAACTTAGTCTCTCGACTCACTCCCATTTTCGGGGGGTTGTTCATCCGCGCGCTCGATCCTGAGGTCACGCTCGGCGGGTACATGGAAAAGCACGGCCGGGCCGCCGCGTTCGGCGGCCGGGACGGCGAAGCCTATTCCGTTGGGATCTGGGTCGACGACCTGCCTGACGGCCGCGGACTCTATGGCGCGGCGATTCTCTTCGTGCAGTGGAGCAGAGGCGGTGATCGTCCGGTCGGTCACGTGGAGACCGACTATCTGGCGTGGGGGGCCACTCCCGCCGAAGCCGAGGAGCGGCTCAAGGGGCTCTCACTCTTTGATGTAAAGGCGGCCCTCGATCAGGCCATCGCGGAGCGGCCGCCGGAGTGGTGATGCAGGGAACGGTGCTCGCCCGCGAAGGCTCCCAGTTCCAGATCCTCACGCCGCAAGGGGAAGTGACCGCCGTGCTGCGCGGACGGGTCAAGCGATACGACGACCGGGCGCTGGTGGGTGACCGGGTCAGTCTCGAGCCATCCGGCAGCGGGTGGGCCATCGTCCAGGTGGAGCCGCGCCGCAATGTGCTGGCCCGGCGCGAGCCGGGGCGCCGGCGCGAGCGGCCGCTCGCCGCCAACCTCGACCAGGTCTACGTGATGGCGGCCACGCGCGAACCCGATCCCGTGGCCCAGCTGATCGACCGCCTGCTGGTGCTGGCCGAAGCCGACGACATTCCCGCCGCGGTGATCGTCAACAAGCTCGACCTCGATCCCGGTCGCTGGCTGATCGGCCGGATGGAGCGCGCCGGCTACGAGGTGCTCCCGATCTGCGTGAAGCAGCGCATCGGACTGGACCCGCTGTTCCAGCGGATGCAGCGAGGGGTCTCACTGGTGATTGGCCCCTCCGGAGTAGGAAAATCGAGCCTGCTGAACGTGCTCCAGCCCGGCCTGGGCCTCCGGACCGCCGATGTGAGCGAGCGGATCGGCCGCGGGAAAAACACCACGGTTACTGCCCGCATGATCCCGATTCCGGGCGGCGGCTTCCTGGTGGATACGCCCGGGTTGAGCGATGTGGGGCTCTGGGGTCTGGATCCCCGCGAGTTGGTGCAGTGCTTTCCCGATCTGCGGAGCAAGGCCAGCGATTGCCGCTTTCCCGATTGCCGGCACCGGACCGAGCCGGGCTGCACGGTGCGCGAGGCGGTCGGCGGTGAGATCGCCGAGGACCGCTACCAGTCGTACATCGCGTTTCTACAGGAGCTGGAAGGGTTGCCGCCGGACTGGGCCTGACTGGGTCGGAAGGGTCGGAAGAGTCGGAAAGGTCGGAAGCGACTTCTCCCGACCCCTCCGACTCTTCCGACTATTCCGACTCGCCCGACTCTTCCGACCGCGTCAGCGCTGCCAGATCACCACCAGCCCGCACGCCTGGGCCCGCGGATGGAACGAGTATTCCACCGGAATCTGGGACCAGCGGGGCTTGTAGATCTCGATCGCCTCGACCTCCGACACCGGGATGTCGTCCACCAGCCAGCCGCCCAGCGGAACATTGCCGTTGATCGAAACCGCGGGAGAGCAGCGTCGCGAGACGCTGGTGGCCGCCGAGCGAAATCCGATGAAGTCGTACTCCGAGTCCCAGGCCGACACTTCCCAGCGGGCCAGGGCCGCGAACGGCAGATAGCCCCGCACCAGCTGGCTCAGCTGGATCGGGTTGCGCCGTTCGATCTCTTCCCGGGTGACGAAGCGGCCCCCGAAGCCGGTCCGGGAACGCCGCCAGAAGTCCTCCAGCCGGCGGCTCTTGAAACCGCTCCGCTCCACCACCTTGAGCTCGGGGAGGGTGACCGGCAGCGGTTCCATCTCGAAGTCCAGGGTCTGGAGCTCGCCCTTCGTGACGGTGACCGAGCGTCTGACGGGGGCGTACCCGATCCGCCGGACCGACACCCACAGCGGTCCGGTGGGAGCAGGAGCGATCCGGAAGGCGCCCTGTTCATTGGTGGTCGCCGGCTGGTCGCTTCGTCCCGCGAAGACTTCGGCCCCCGCCAGCGGTCTCCCTTCGGCGTCCCGCACCACGCCGGTGATGACGCTGACCTTATCCTGGGCCTGGAGCGGCGCGGCGAGCAGTGCGCCAAGGGCGGCAAAAGCGAGCACGATCCTCATTGGTCCTCCCGGAGAGACGCAGGTGTCCCCGGCTCGGGACGTTCCAGCCGGAACAAAGGCGCCTGCGACTGCTCTCTCTTTGAATAGCGCAATTCCCGTGCAGCGCTACGACACGCCGGGACGGATCGGCAAACCGGGTGGGGGTGTACTCAGCAGGCCCGCGCCGAAGCGGCACTCCAGCCGGCCCTCGGGGTGGACCCTGGCGCAGGCTTCGTCCCGGCGGGCCGGCTCGGCATGCATCACGGAGATCTGTTCGCCGACGGCCACGTAGCATTGCCGCTTGTCGCGGCCGGGCGGAATCTCGCGGCAGAATTCCAACCCGTCCTGAACGTCGGCCGTGACGTCGATGTAGTTCTTCACCGCGCCCACGAAGCACCAGGTGCGATAGGTGGGATCGCCGTTGGCGCAGAGCCGGATCACCTGTCGCGTGTTCTGCACCGTCATGCCGCTCGCCATGGTGCCCATGCTCAGGTAGCAGAGGTGGCGCACCTCGGGCGCCGCGGTGTCGCAGTCGGCGGCGGCCTTGGCGAAATCGTAATCGTGATACTCCAGGATCACCCCGCCCTGGAGCATGTAGCAGGCGCTGGCGTATCTCGGGTCCACGATGTTGCAGGGATAGTGCGTGTTGCTGCTGTCGCGCATCTTGAACCGGACCACGCCGGGGTCGAGTCCGTGATTGCCGTGGCTGCCATGGTCTTCGGGTTCTGCCGCAACGGCCGCCGCGGGGTCGGCTCGTTCAGCCAGCACCCGGGCGGGCGCATGATGGCCTCCCGGCATGGAGGCCACCGCGTTCTCCATGAAGGCCCCGCCATAACAGCTCTGCCGGTCCCAGTTGG
>DASTEX010000588.1:0-7497 GCA_035709185.1 Gemmatimonadales bacterium | reverse complement strand
GGAGACGGTGGAGACCAGGTTTGGAAGGGCGATTGTCAGTATCGGGCGCAGCCATCGAGACGCCGGCAATTCCTGATTCAAGATGGCGCTTCCCTGATGGATGGCAATCAGTAACATCCCGACAGTAAACCGCGGTCCTCGCCGCCCGTGGGACGACCCTTCCGCTCGTCGCCAGTCCGAGCCACTCACTCACGCCGCCGGGGACGGTGTGGGGGCTCGTTCCGGAGCCGGGATCAGGCATGATGCTCGAGAGCGACGAGAGGTCGGCCTCGCGGGTTCGGGGGTTGCTGAGAACGCTCATCCTCGCGCCGCCCCCCGTGACTCCTCGACAACCGACCAAGCGCTGGAAGGTATTGAAACCCACCGTGGTTTCCTCCACCTCGCGCACGGGGTGGAATCCGTCACCCGGTCCGTTGCATAATTAGCCGGCAGGGAGGCTCGATGGGGATAAGAGCATGGTCACGGTCCCCATCCGCATCCGTACCATGCCGCTCAACCAACCCCAGGCGCGAGCAGGAGCCTGGTCGTCAACGGGCCCTCGCGCCGACGCCTCACCGGCCGCTCGACACTGAGCTACTGTGCCCGGGTGGGTCGGTTCCGCGTCAGGGGGGATTCCCACCTCCCATGTAACGCAGCCATCCCGATCTGATTCGCACCTGCACTCAGCCGCGCCGTGAGCATCGCGCCCCATTGACATTCTAGGGGTCACCGCGGTACCCTCCCATAGACATTCTATGGAGCGGTTTCTGCCCCGCCCTTCGCTCGACCTGCTGCAGGGAACGCTCGACGTCCTCATCCTCAAAGCCCTGACCTGGGGGCCGCTCCACGGCTATGGCGTCGCCCGCGTGCTCCAGCTCCTCACCGATGACGTGCTCCGGGTAGAGGAAGGCTCGCTCTATCCCGCCCTGCACCGGATGGAGCAGCGCGGCTGGATCGAGAGCCACTGGGGCCTCTCCGAGAACAACCGGCGGGCCAAATACTACACCCTGACCGCGGCGGGCCGGAGACAGCTCCGGACCGAGCGGTCCACCTGGACCGCCTTCGTCCGGGCGGTGACCAAGGTGCTCGATGCCGGGGAGATCCCCGCGTGAAGCCGCCCGCCTGGCGCCGCTATCTCCGCTTCTGGAAGCCTGACGTCGCCGCCGACCTGGACGACGAGCTCGGGTTTCATCTCGAGGCCCGGATCCGGGAGTACCTGGACCAGGGCCTGACGCTGGAGGAGGCCCGGGCCGCGACCTACCGCCGGTTCGGCAACGTCGCCGCGGTGCGTCGCGCCTGCGCCGCGATCGACCGGCAGGCTGAAGAACGGCAGCAGCGGCGCGACCGGTGGGACGAGCTGCGGCAGGATCTCCGCTATGCCGGACGCACGCTCCGCCACCAGCCGGGCTTCACCTTCATTGCCGTGCTGACCCTTGCGTTAGGCATCGGCGCCACTACCGCCATTTTCAGCGTCGTCAACGGCGTGCTGCTCCGTCCCCTCCCCTATGCCGAGCCGGACCGGCTGGTGCGCCTGTTCACCGCCTTCCGCGGCAGCGGCGAGGAACGCTACGCCATGTCCCAGCCGGAGTTCATGGATTACAAGGGACTGACGCGGGTATTCGAGAACGCCGCCGCGTTCACCGGCGCCGGCCTCACGCTCGCGGGCGACGGCGAGCCGGAGCGGGTCCGGGGCATCGCCGCGACCCCGGATCTGTTTCCCGTGCTCGGCATCACGCCGGCGCGGGGACGAGGCTTCGAGCCGCACGATGGCCGCACCGGCGTGGAGCCGGTCGTGGTGCTGACCCACGAGTTCTGGCAGGCCCGCTTCGGCGGCGACCCCACTCTGCTCAATGGGATGCTGCTCCTGAACGGGATCAGCCGGCGGGTGGTGGGTATTCTCCCCCCCGGCGCCACGCTGGAAGGGGCTCAGGCGTTCGTCCCCCACTACATCAACCCCGACAGCCTGACCGGACGGGCCACCAACTACCTGAGAGGGGTAGCGCGGCTCCGGCCGGGGGTAACGGTGGCGCAGGCGCAGGCGGAACTCAACAGGCTGACCCGGCAGATCGCGGAGCAGTACCCCGGCACCTACCCGGCCGGGATGGGCTACGGGGCCACGGTCATCGGCATGCGGGAGGAGATGGTGGGCGACGTGCGGCCCGCGCTGCTGATCCTGCTGGGCGCGGTCGGGCTGGTACTGCTGATCGCGTGCGCCAACGTGGCCAACCTGCTGCTGGCCCGGGGCGAGACCCGGCAGCGCGAGATGGCCGTCCGGCTGGCGTTGGGCGGAAGCCGGGGCCGGATCCTGCGGCAGTTGCTCACCGAGAGCACCGTGCTGGCCTTGGCCGGGGCCGCCGGCGGACTGCTCTTCGCGGGGTGGGGGATGAAGACCCTGTTCGCGGTCAATCCCGACGCGATCCCCCGGCTGGAGTTGGCCCGGATCGACGTCACGGTGGCCGCCGTGACGTTTGGCATCGCCGTCCTGACCGGGGTCCTCTTCGGACTGGCGCCGGCCCTGCATCTGGTCCGGACCGACCTGCAGGCCGGGCTCAAGGAAGGGACCCGGGGTGGGACGGTGAGCGGCCGCGGGCAGCGGCTCGGGCGGGGCCTGGTCACCGGCGAAATCGCGCTGGCGGTGGTGGTCGTGATCGGAGCAGCGCTCCTGATCCGGAGCTTCTGGTCGCTCCGGACCAGCGACCCCGGGTTCGAGCCTGAAGGCGTGCTGGCCGTCGACCTGGCCCTGCCGCCGGCCCGCTACGACGTCGAGGCGGCCTCCCGGTTCTACCAGCAGCTGGTGGAGCGGCTGGGCGCGCTCCCGGGCGTGACCGCGGCGGCCGCGGCCTCCGATCTTCCGCCCGCCGCCGGCGGCATGAACTGGGACATCGCCATTGACGGCCGGCCGCTGGCGCCGGGCGAGGCGTCACCTTCACCTCATATCCGCGCGGTTACGCCCGGGTATTTCCAGGTGATGGGCATCGCGACGCTGCGGGGCCGCTTTCTCACGGCGGAAGACCGGCGCGGCTCGCTGCCGGTGGCGGTGCTGAACGAAACCGCCGCCCGCACCATCTGGCGGGGTGCCGATCCGGTGGGACAGCGGGTCCGGTTCGACTCGAAGCTGCCCTGGATCACGATCGTGGGCGTAACCCGCGACGTGAAAAGCATGGGCCTGGGTGCCCCCGCCCCGGCGGAGCTCTACCTGGTTCACGCCCAGCTGCCCGAGGTTGCCGGGGACACCGAGCGAACCATGTACGGCGTGCTCCGAACCGCCGGTGATCCCGCCCTCCTGTCAGCTCCGGCCCGCGCCGTGGTCCACGAGCTCGATCCCCAGCTCGCGGTCATCAGCATCCGCACCATGCACGATATGATGGATCTGTCGGTAGCGCAGCCGCGCTTCACCATGCTGTTACTGGGGATCTTCGGCGCGGTGGCTCTGGCACTGGCCGCCGTCGGGATCTATGGCATCATGGCGTACGCGGTCCGCCGGCGCACCCGCGAGATCGGGATCCGGATGGCGTTAGGCGCGAGACCCGGGGATGTCCTGGTGCATGTGGTGGGTCAGGGTATGCGGCTGGCGCTCCTGGGTCTCGGGGCCGGCATCCTGGCGGCGCTGGCGGCCACCCGGCTGATGAACCGGTTGCTCTACGGCATCAGCCCCACCGATCCGCTGAGCTTCGGCGCCATTATCCTGCTGCTGGCCGCAACAGCCTTCCTCGCCAGCTGGCTGCCGGCCCGGCGCGCCGTCCGGGTTCCGCCGACCGCGGCACTCCGAGTCGAGTAGGGCAGCGACCGGAGAAGAAGCCCACGGAAGCCCGGGACCTACCGTCGGATGGGCACCTCGATGTAGCTCTTGCCGAGCCCTTGAATCGTCAGCGGCTCGCGCGCCTCGGCCACGGACTCGTCGCTGACGTCCTTCCCGGTGCCGTAGTTGATCTGCTGTCCCGGATTCTTCACGATGCTCACCACCAGCACCAGCCGGCTTCCCGGGTCCACCTGGCGGCTTACGATGCGGACCCTGCTGCTGAAGTCCAGTTCCGTCAGCCGACCCCGGCGTCAGCAGACGCCGTTGGTGCAGGCTGGCGACGTGACTGGCCCGTGAGGTGTAGGGCAGCAGCCGGAAGTACTCGCCGTTCGGGGTCAGCTCGTACAAAGTCAGGGTGAAGTCGAAGTCCTTCTTGTTGGCGATCAGCGACAGGTGGCCGGAGAGCGGGCCGTTTACCTGCACCGGATCCGTCAGCGGCTCGCTCTCCAGCACGATCTTCGGCAGGGCGACGGCGAAGGGCGATACGCCGGCAACACCGTCGACTTGATGAAAGGCGGTGACCGCGACCATACTGGACTCGCTATGGCCCCAGCCACCGACTACGAACGACGCGTCGGCCAGGCGCTCGACGCCACCTGGCAGCGCACTCCCCCCGCCGGACCGGACCGCCGGATCGACACCCGCACCTCCCGGCTGATCCTCTTCTCCGATCAGCACAAGGGCGCCCGCAATCATGCCGACGATTTCCTGCGCTGCGAGCGGACCTACAACGCCGCCCTGGGGTGGTACTACGCCGAAGGCTTCACGCTCATCGAGCTGGGTGACGTGGAAGAGCTGTGGGAGGAAAATGCCGGCGAGGTGATCCGGAGCTACCGCCATACCCTGTCATTGACCGCCCGCTTTCTCCAGGCCGGCCGGTATTTCCGGCTCTGGGGAAACCACGATGACCTCTGGCGATTCGAGGACAAGGTCGCCTCCACCCTGGCGCCGGTGCTCGGTCCCACTCTCAAGGTTCCCGAGAGCTTCCGGTTCGACGTGTTCGATGGCGAAGTCCGGCTGGGCGAGTGCTTCCTGGTGCACGGACACCAGGGCGAAGCCGTCAGCGATCGCTGGAGCCGATGGACCCGGATCCCGGTGCGCTACCTCTGGCGGCCGATCCAGCGCCTCTTCAAGGTCTCGCTCAATACGCCGGCCACCGACTGGGTCCTCCGGCAGAAGCACAACATCGCCCTCTACCGGTGGGCCGCCGCCCGTCAGGGGATCGTCCTCATCGCCGGCCATACCCACCGGCCGGTCTTCAAGTCGGAGACCCGGAGCGAGCAGCTGGTGCGCCAGGTGAATGAGGCACGGGCCCGGCTGGCCGAGCTACCCGGCGACGCTGCCCGGCGGGAAGAGCTGGCGCGCCTCGAAGCCGAGCTGGAGTGGTCCCGGGCGCAGAACCAGGAGCGAAGCGGCGCCGAAGGCATGGTGCTCGAACCGATGAAGCGGGCCTGCTACTTCAACACCGGCTGCTGCTGCTACCTCGATGGCGACATCACCGGGCTCGAGATCTCGGATGGCTGGATTCACCTGGTGCGATGGCCCGATGACAACGGCCGGCCGCTGCCGCAGCGGCTGGCCTCCATGCGACTGGTGGACCTGTTCCTGGATGATATCCCCGACGACGCGGGCGGCCGTCCGTCGTAGCCGCGAGGCGGGTTCGCGGCGATCTTTCCTCACCTTCAGGCGGAACTCCGCGCATGTCGAGTCACAAGGGAACCATCGCGATCCTCACCGGTGGCGGCGACGTCCCCGGGCTCAACCCGGCCATTCGCGCCATCACCATTCGGGCCCTCCGGGAGGGCTACCGCGTGGTGGGCATCCGGCGGGGCTGGGCCGGCCTGGTGGACTACGTCCCCGACCCCAAGGCCGACAACAGCGCGAATATCCAGATCCTGACCGAATCCGAAGTGAACCGGGCCGGGCGGACCGGCGGCACCTTCCTCCATACCTCCCGCACCCGGCCGAGTCATCTGCCCCGGGCCCGGGTCCCGGACCACCTGAGCGGGTACAACGACCCGGTCAACGACGTTACCCGAGACGTGCTGGCACACCTGAATCACATCGGGGTCGACGTGCTGATTCCCATCGGCGGCGACGACACCCTGAGCTACGCCAAGCGGCTCCACGACGAAGGCGTGAACATCGTCGCTATCCCCAAGACCATGGACAACGACGTCTACGGCACCGACTACTGCATCGGGTTCAGCACCTGCGTCACCCGCACCATCGAGCTGACTCACCGGCTCCGCACCTCGGCCGGATCCCACGAGCGGTTTCTGGTGATCGAGGTCTTCGGCCGGTATGCGGGCTTCACGGCGCTGCTCCCGACCATGGCCGGCGCGGCCGACCGCTGTGTCATCCCGGAGCACGCCGTGGACGTCGAGCACCTGACCGAGCTGCTCACCTACGATCGCAACCGGAACCCGAGCCGCTACTCGGTGGTCCTGGTGTCGGAGGGGGCCCGGCTGACCACCCACGAGGGGATGAGCTTCGAGGGCGCGGAGACCGACATGTTCGGCCACCGGAAGCTGGGCGGGATCGGCGACAAGATGTCGTCGGCTCTCCAGGAATACTCCAAGCAGTACAACAACGGGCGGCGGATCGACGTGGTGAACCAGCGGCTGGGCTACCTGGTCCGCTCGGGCGATCCCGACGCGCTGGACTCGATCGTTCCGATGGCGTTCGGGAACCTGGCGCTCCAGCTGGTGCTCAAGAAACAGTACGGCCGGCTGGTGAGCATTCATCGCGGTTACTACGACAGCGTACCGGTGGCGAACGTGACGGCGGAGAAGAAGGTGGTGGACGTGGCCAAGTACTATCACACCGAGCGGCTGCGCCCAATCTACGAATTCGACGGGGCTCCGCTGTTCATCATGACCAGCGACTGAGGCCGGCCGCTTGACGTAACCGGCAGCGGCTGGAATACTCAGAGATCCTGCCTCCTCCACCTGGGAGGTCTCACCATGCTGCTGCTCCTGCTCGCCGCCCTGCAGGCATCCCAGGGCCCCGCCGACAAGGTCTTGTCGTCCGCCCGGCAGGCCGTCGCCCAACTGAACGACACCGCGGCCGCGCGGGCGGCGGGTTACCGGCCCATTACCGAAATCGGGATTCCGGACAAGCAGCCCTTCCAGGGCGAACACTGGCAGTTGCCGTTCCGCGATACCGTGCGCGCCGTGCCGCTGGATCGCCCGTCGTTCCTCATGTTCGGCCCGGTGAACGGGGTGCACCGCCGGATCGGTATCGCCTACGCCACCCAGCTGCGGCTGGCGGAGCCGGCGCCTGACGGGCTGGGCGGTGACCCCGCCGCCAAGTGGCACGACCACTTCTGGTGCGAGGTTCCCGGCAGGCCTAACGGGTTCGTCGTGAACCAGCCGGAGCAATGCACCTCGCAGGGAGGCGCGCTCAGTCCGCGGCGAGTGAGCATGGTACACGTCTGGACCGATGTCGGAAGTCCCGAGGGCGTATACGGCCATGACAATCCCGCGCTTCCCTTCGTGGCGCTGGGACTCACGCCGCCCGCCGCGCACGAGTTCCACGACCACGATCGGGCGCGGGCTCTCCGCAAGCTGGCCTGGGCGCTGGGTGAAGCCTACGACGCCCGCCTGCCGCTCACCCGGCGGATCGAGCGCGAGAACCAGAACCCGGCGCTGGCGGACTCGCTCCGGCAGCGGCGCGCCGCTCTCGCCGCGCGGGTCCCGGAGCTCAAGCGGGCCGAG
>DASTEX010000587.1:0-3163 GCA_035709185.1 Gemmatimonadales bacterium | reverse complement strand
CGCCGGGCCAGCTCCCCCGCCTTCGCTTCGATCCCGCCCAGCAGCTCCCGGTAGGATTTCGCGAAGCTGTCCACGCCTTCCCGCTCCAGCTGCGCCGTCACTTCCGTGAGATCGATGCCGGCTTCGCGCAACGCCTGAAGCTGGCCTTTCGCCTTCGCCATGCCTTCGCGGATCCGGACCATCGGCTGGCCATGGTCGCGATAGGCGTCGAAGGTGGCCGGGGGAAGGGTGTTCACGGTCTCGGGCGCGATCAGCGCCTCCACGTAGTACCCGTCGGGATAGCGCGGGTCCTTGGTGCTGGTCGACGCCCAGAGCGGCCGCTGCATCCGGGCGCCGTGCCCGGCCAGCGCCTGCCACCGGGCGGTGGAGCGGGCTTCCTCGAATACCGAATAGGCGTCGCAGGCGTTGGCGATGGCCGCGGTGCCCCGCAGCGATGCCAGTCCCTTCGCATCGAGCAGGGGATCGATCATGGTATCGAGCCGGCTCACGAAGAAACTGGCCACCGAGGCGATCCGGTCTACCGGCAGTCCCCGGCGCACCCGGTCTTCCAGCCCGGTCTTGAACGCGTCGATCACCCGCTCATAGCGTGACACCGCGAAGAGCAGGGTCACGTTCACGTTGATCCCGTCGGCCAGGCAGCGGGTGATGGCGGGAAGCCCCGCCAGCGTTCCCGGGATCTTGATCATCGCGTTGGGCCGGTTGACCGCGCCCCAGAGCCGGCGGGCTTCCGTGATGGTGCCGGCGGTGTCGTGGGCCAGAGTGGGATCCACTTCCAGCGAGACGAACCCATCGCGCCCGTTGCTCTGCTCATAGGTGGGGAGGAACTCGTCGCACGCGGCCTGCACGTCGGTGACCGCGATGGCTTCGAAGATCTCCTTCGGCGGCAGTCCCAGCATCGTCAGGTTCCGGATGTCCCGGTCGTAGAGCGAGCTGCCCGAGACCGCCTTCTGGAAGATGGTGGGGTTGGAGGTCATGCCGAGGAGGCCGTCATCCCGAATCAGGCGCTCCAGCTTCCCGCCGGTCACCAGCTCCCGGGTGATGTAGTCGTACCAGGGACTCTGTCCCAATGCTCCCAGCCGGACCAGCGGATTGCCGTTCATGCCGGCCTCCCCGCGAGGACCCGACGCACGGCGTCGGCCACGCGCTCAGAAGTGAATCCGAATTCCTGGAACAGGCGGTCGCCCGGCGCCGAAGCCCCGAAGCGGTTGATCCCGATCGACTCCCCATCTTCAGTTACCCACGGGAGCCAGCCAAAGTCACTGGCGGCCTCGATCGAAACCCGGCTGCGAATGCCGGGAGGCAGTACCTGGTTCCGCCAGGCCTCGGGCTGGCGCCGGAACACCTCCCATGACGGGAGGGAAACCACCCGCGCCTTGACGCCCTCCGAGCCCAGCTTCCGCGCCGCCGCCAGCGCCACCGGCACCTCGGAACCAGTGGCGATGATGATCGCCTCGGGGCCGCCGGCGGGTTCGTATAGAACGTACCCTCCGCGGCGGGCATCGGCCGCCCCGCCGAGCGCGGCACGATCGAGGATCGGGAGCTTTTGTCGCGTGAGCACGATCGCGGTGGGCCCGTCGCGGTTTTCCAGCGCCACCCGCCACGCCTCCCTGGTCTCGGCGGCGTCGGCGGGACGGATCACCGTCAGGTTCGGGATGACCCGGAGCATCGCCAGGTGCTCGATCGGCTGGTGGGTGGGACCGTCTTCCCCGAGGCCGATGGAATCATGGGTAAAGATGTAGATCACCGGCAGCTGCATCAGAGCGGCCAGCCGGATCGAGGGTTTCATGTAGTCGGCGAAGGCGAGGAAGGTACTGCCGTAGGGTCGCACCCCACCGTGCGCGGCCATGCCGTTCATGACGGCCGCCATGGCATGCTCCCGTACCCCCCAGTGAAAGCTCCGGCCCGTCGCCGATGCGCTGAAGCTGCCGCCGTGCTTCAAGTTGACGCCGGTGCTTCCCGCCAGGTCGGCCGAGCCGCCGGCCAGCGCGGGAATGCTCTGGACCAGCGCGCTCAGGACCTGCTGCGAAGCCTGCCGGGTCGCGAGACCACCCTCCGCGGGAAATTCCGGAAGGTCCCGGTCCCATCCCTCGGGCAGCCGCCCCTCCATCGCCGCTTCGAACTGACTCGCCAGCTCGGCGTGGGCCCGCTTGAATGATTCGAAGCGACGCTCCCACTCCGCCTGCACCTGCCGGCCGCGGTCGACGCAGCGCCGCATGTCAGCCAGGGCCTCGTCGGGGATGTGAAACGGCTCCTCGGGCCAGCCGAGGATGGCCTTGGTGGCCGCGACCTCATTCCTGCCCAGCGGTTCCCCGTGGGCCTTGGCAGTGTTCTTCCGGGTGGGAGCGGGGTCGCCAATGACGGTGTGAAGCACGATCAGCGAAGGCCGGGTGGTTTCGGCGAGCGCGGCGGCGTACGCCCGATCGATGGCGTCGAGGTCGTTCCCGTCGTCGACCTGCTGCACCTGCCAACCGTAGGCCGCGAAGCGCCGGCCCACGTCTTCCGAAAACGTGAGCGTGGTTTCGCCGTCGATCGTGATGCGGTTGTCGTCGTACACCACGGTGAGCCGGCCCAGCTGGAGATGGCCGGCCAGCGAGGCGGCCTCGCTGGCCACACCCTCCATCATGTCGCCGTCGCTGGCGAACACCCAGGTGTGATGGTCCACGACCTGATGTCCCGGCCGGTTGAAGCGATCGGCCAGCAGCCGTTCGGCGATGGCCATGCCGACCGCGTTGCCGAAGCCCTGGCCCAGCGGGCCGGTGGTGGTCTCGACCCCGGGCGTGTCGGCGACCTCGGGGTGGCCCGGCGTCCGGCTGTGCAGCTGGCGGAACCGCCGCAGGTCGTCGAGCGACAGGTCGAAGCCCGACAAGTGCAGCAGCGAGTAGAGCAGCATCGAGCCGTGGCCGGCGGACAGCACGAAGCGGTCGCGGTCGGGCCATTCGGGCGCGTCCGGGTCGAACCGCAGAAATTGCGAGAACAGGACGGTCGCGACGTCGGCCATGCCCATCGGCATGCCGGGGTGGCCGGAATCGGCCTGCTGCACCGCGTCCATGCTCAGGCAGCGGATCGTGTTGGCGGCGAGCTGGAGCGGGTCGGTCGCGACGGTCATGCGCGGACTCTAGCGGCCCGGGGCGGGGGCACCAACGCAGTGCCGGGGCACGCGCGG
>DASTEX010000586.1:0-5043 GCA_035709185.1 Gemmatimonadales bacterium | reverse complement strand
CATCCGGCGACTCCCGCCGGAGGAAGGCGGCGAGACCCCGGCCATCGCATTCACCGCCACTTCCGACGAGTTCTTGCGGGCCCAGGCGCTGGCATTCGGGTACCAGGAATACCTGCTCAAGCCGATCGACCCCGCTCTGCTCCTCGGCACCGTCACCAGCCTGATCCGCGGCAAGGGTGGATAGCGGGCCGATGCCGGCGCCGACCCGGGCCCGACGGAGGTCGCGGCCGCCCCTCATCGTCCTGGTGAAGGGAGGGAGCGAGTACCTGGAGGCGCTGGTCACCGCCGGCTACCGAGCGGTAAGCCTATCGAGCACCCGGGAAGCCCTCAGCCACCGGCCACGGCCGGACGGGGTGATTCTGGAGCTGGTGGTACCGGAGGACGACCTGTCGTCGCTGGGCAACTGGCGGGGATCCCGCCGCACCCGGGCCCTGACCGTAATTGCCCTGGCGGGCGAAGAACGCCGAGCCGCCATCCTCCAGGCCGGGGCCACCTTCTGCCGCTTTCCCTGTTCCCCTGCTGAGCTGGTCGCGGTGGTGCGGCGGGTCCTCCCGCTGCCGGACTGAGACCGGGACCGCGCCCGCCAGTACATCGGTTGACGGTATATCTGTTGACAGTATATCGACTGGCGATATATTCGCCGGTATGACCGATCCCGCTCCGACCATCGACCAGCTGCTGCCGCTCACCCCGGCCACCTTCCACGTCCTGCTGGCGCTGGCCGATGAAGACCGGCACGGCTACGGCATCATCCAGGAAGTCGAGGCCCGCACCGGCGGCGACCTGCGGCTCAGCGCCGGGACGCTCTACAGCACCATCCAGCGGTTGCTGGAACAGGGACTGATCGTCGAGCCCCGGCGGCGGCCCGGAGCCGCGGGCGACTCCCGGCGGCGCTATTACCGCATCACTCCGCTTGGGACGGCCGTCGCCCGGGCCGAAACCCGCCGGCTGGCTCAGCTGGTGCGCATCGCCCGCGGAACCGGCATCATGGCGCCCGAGCCGTCCTGAACCATGCTCCGGCTCTACCGCGCCTTGCTCCATCTCTATCCCGCCTCGTTCCGGATCGACTACGGCGAGGAGATGGCCGACGTCTTCGCCAGCCGGGTGACGGGTGCCCGCGGGCTCACGGCACTGGGCATGCTGGGGCGCGAATCCATCGGCGTGATTCGGGAAGCCCTGGCGCTCCACGGCACCATGCTGGCCCAGGACCTCCGCCAGACCGCCCGGAGCCTGCGCCATGCCCGGGGCTTCGCCCTGACCGCGCTGCTGGTGACGGCGTTAGGCGTCGGCGCCAATACCGCGGCCCTCTCGGTGGCCGACTTCGTCCTGTTCCGCCCGCTGCCCTTCCCCGACCCCGAATCTCTGGTGCGCATCTGCGAAGGCCCCCGGGAGGGCGGCGGATGGGGCTGCATGAACGAGCTGTCCCCGGCCAACTACCGCGACTTCAAGACCCGGAACACCACCCTCCGCGGCATGGCCGGGTATACCGGCCGGGCCGTGAACCTGGTGGGCGAAGGCGAGCCGGAGCGCATCAGCGCCACGGCGGTCACGCCCGATCTGCTGCCGCTGCTGGGCGTCGCTCCCCGGCTGGGACGCCTGTTCGATCCCGCCATTGGAGCGGGTGAGGATCAGAACACCGTCATCGTCAGCCATGGCCTCTGGCAATCGCGCTTCGCCGGAAGTCCCGGGGTGCTGGGCCAGACCCTGACGCTCGACGGGAGCCCGCACGTCATCATCGGGGTCATGCCCCCCGACTTCCATTTCCCCAGCCGTGACGTGCGGCTCTGGACTCCGCTCCAGCTGAACCAGGGGGATTTCGACAATCGGGACAACAGCTTTCTCCAGGGGCTGGGGCGGCTGAAACCGGGCGTGAGCTTCGAGCAGGCCCGGGCCGACCTGGTCCGGATCAGCGAAGTGCTGGGCCGGGACTTCCCCGAGACCAACGCCGAAACCGGGGTCAGCTTCTGGCGGATGAAGGACGAGTTTTCGCCCCGGACCCGCGCCATGGTGATCGCCCTCTCCGCGGCGGGCCTCTGCATGCTGCTCCTGACCTGCGCCAATCTGGCCAGCCTGCTGCTGGCCCGGGCCGCCGCGCGGGAGCGGGAGCTGGCGGTCCGCGCGGCGCTGGGCGCGGGCCGCGAACGGCTCACCCGGCAGCTGATCACCGAAAGCGCGGTGCTGGCCCTGGCCGGCGGGGCGTTAGGCATCCTGGTCGCCGTCGTCTCCCTGCCGCTGGTGGCCCACGTGGTGCCAACGTCCCTGCCGATCGCCGCGGCCCCGACCCTGGACTGGCGCATGCTGGCGCTCGCCGTCTCGGTCACCGGCCTCACCGGGCTGGGGTTCGGCCTGGTCCCCGCGCTCCGCGCCGGCCGCGCCGGATTCGGCGGCCTGCGGGAGGGTGCCCGCTCCGGCGGTGGACGGAAACAACGGCTTCGCTCCACGTTCGTGGTGATCGAAGTCGCGGTTTCCGTGGTGCTGCTGATCTCCTTCGGGCTGCTGGTCCGGGCGGTCTGGCGGATCCAGGCGGTCGATCCCGGATTCAGGGCGGAGCACGTGCTCACCCTGCGAACCGAGCTCCCCCGGTCGCGGTACGACACCCCGGAGCGGCGGAACCAGTTCTACAGCCGGGTGGTAGCGGGCGTCCGGGTTCTACCCGGGGTCGAGAGCGCTGCTTACATCTCCGGCCTGCCGATGGTGCTGACCGGCGGCATCTGGGGCGTGCTCATCCCCGGCCGGGAGAAGCCGGATGAAGAGCGATACCTGATCGGTCTCCGCTTCGTTACGCCGGACTATTTCACCACCCTCCGGATCCCGCTCACCGGCCGGGACATCGAGGATGGCGATCTCCCCGAGCGCCTCCACGTCGCGGTGGTCAGCCGCTCGTTCGCCACCCGCTTCCTCGGCGGCCAGGATCCCATCGGTACCACCATTCGGGTGGGAGACCGCACCCTGACCCCGTTCAGCCAGCCGGTGACGGTGGTGGGGGTGGCCGAGGACGTGCGGGTCCGGGGGCTGGAACGGACCAACGAGCCGCAGCTCTATCTCTCGGCGTGGCAGGCGCCGGACAGCCTCGGCATGCTCTATGACCCGAAGGACCTGGCGATCCGGTTCTCGGGAGAGCCCGGCCCCCTGCTGGCGCAGGTGCGGGACATCATTCGCGCGGCCGACCCGACCCAGCCGATCTCGAACGTCCGGATGATGGATGACGTCGTCGCGGGCGAGACCGCGACCCGGCGCGCGCAGCTCCGGGTGCTGGGAGCACTGGCGGCGATCGCCCTGCTCCTCACCGGGGTGGGGATTCACGGGCTGCTGGCCTACATCGTGGCTCAGCGCTCGCAGGAGATCGGGATCCGGCTGGCTCTGGGGGCGGCGCCCCGGGGGGTGGCGGCCATGGTGCTCCGCGACGGGATGCGGCTGGCGCTGTTAGGCATCGTGCCCGGGGTCTTCGGTGCCTGGGCGGTGGGGCGCACGCTCAGGGCCCTGCTCTTCGGGGTCGACCCGAGCGATCCCGCCACCATCGGCGTGGCGGTGGGGCTGGCCGCCCTCATGGCGTTCGCCGGATCGCTCCTGCCCGCGCTGCTGGCCGTTCGAGTCAACCCCATAACCGTCATGCGGGCGGAATAAGGAGGAACCCGATGTCTTGCCCACTCCGGGAGCCGGCACGGACGCTGATCCTGATCGCTGCGATGGTCCTTCCGGGGGCCTCCCCGGCAACGGCCCAGACGGCGGCGGACACCGCGGCGATCCGGCAGGCCGCGCTCGATTACATCGAGGGCTGGTACGAAGGCGACGCCCAGCGGATGGAACGGGCCCTGCATCCCGATCTCGCCAAGCGGATCGTCCGGACCGACGCCAGGGGCAGGAACAGTCTCGGCCAGATGAGCGCCCTGACCCTGGTGCAACTCACCCGCGTCGGTGACGGGAAGGTCCCGCCGGAGAAACAGCAGAAGGACGTAACGGTGCTCGACATCTTCGGCAATGCCGCAACGGCCAAGGTGGTGGCTACGGGCTGGATTGACTACCTGCATCTTGCCAGATGGTACGGACGCTGGGTCATTGTCAACGTGCTTTGGGAGAACAAGCCCGAACCATGAGTTGACCGGCGCCTGCTTCACCGTGCGCGAAGCCTACCGGCAAACGCTCCACCGCGCGGGGCCAGTCCACTCAGTCTGGCACAGGGTTCGCAGCAGCGCTCCGACGTCCTCGTCCTGCGAGCAATGGTGTCTCCTCCCTCGGCCAACCCGGCGACACATGTCCTCCCAGGGGGGCAAGCCACCGCGCTGCTGCTGGTCGCTCTGCTCGCCGGATGCGGGCCGGCGATCGACCGGTTGCAGATCGATCCGGCTCCTCGCCCCGCCCGGGCGGTAACGGAGGTTCGGGTACTGCTCGATGAACCCACCCAACCCTACCGATCCATTGCCCTGCTCGAGGCCAAAGGCGCCGGCGCGACGAGCCTGTCGGAGTTGACTGCCAGCCTCACGCTCGAGGCCGCTCGCCTGGGTGGGGACGCCATCCTCCTGGGCGGCCGAGCCGGCAAGGATGGGTTGCTGGCTCGCGTCATCGTCTTCTCGCGATAGCTCGCATCACTCGAGTGACCCCGCGACGCCGATCGCCAGCCGGACCAGGTCCAGGTCGATCGCGTAATACCTGCCGGGACCGGCTTCGAACGCCGCGAGCGCCTCGCGGGCCCGGTCGACTGCCCGGCTCAGTCCGGGACGACCGGGCGTCCCCAGCGCCGTAGCCAGGTCGCGGACCGCGACGATCAGGGCCGGAAGGCCGGGAGCGCTGAGCTGAGGCAGCACCCGGTTGAGTGCGTCATCCAGCACCGCCAGCGAGAGCGGAGCGGGGACCCTGGTTGGCCGAGAAGCCGGGCGTGGCGGCCGGTCGCCGAGGCCAAACCCGGCCAGCGCCAGGACCAGACCCAGCACAACCAACCGCGTCCAATTGCTGGTTTTCATTCACCCCCCTCTTGGCGGTCGGTTCGAATCCGCGGGGGCGCACCGCCGGCCTGAGCCCCTCGCGCCGGCGGCACACCGGCCGCGC
>DASTEX010000585.1:0-4124 GCA_035709185.1 Gemmatimonadales bacterium | reverse complement strand
TTTCGCGTCGTGGGCGGCTTCGTGGCGCAGTGGGGACTGCCCGGCCGCCCGCCGCTCGACTCCATGTGGCAGGAGCGGCGGCTGCCGGATGAGCCGGTCAAGGCGTCGAACACGCGGGGACGGGTCTCGTATGCGAGAGGCGGCCCCAACACCCGTTCGATTCAGCTCTTCATCAACCTGGTCGACAACGCGCGGCTCGATACGGCCAACACCTTCGGCTTTCCGCCGATCGGCGGGGTGATCGAAGGGATGGCGGTGGTCGATTCGTTCTATACGGGATACGGAGGCACCCGCCAGAACCGGCTGCCCGGACCGGCGCAGGACTCCATTCGGACCGTGGGCAATGCCTATCTGGATCGAAATTTCCCCAAGCTGGATCGGATACTCAAAACCGAGATCATCAGGAGCTACTAAGTGCGGTCGAAGGTGACCGACTACTGCCGGGTGCCGGGTGCCGTGCCTAGTGCCGTGTCGGGTGCGGAGTGCCGTGCCGAGGCCCGAGTTCCCAGCACCCGTTGCCCAGCACCCGTTGCCCAGCACCGCACCCGGCACCCGGCAACACGGTACGCGGCACGCATGTGAACTAGATTAGGCTTGCACCCAAGCTTCCGGAGTCCCCCATGTTCACCCGGATTCTCGTATTTCTCCTGCTGCTTCCCCTGGTTCCTCTGGAAGCCCAGCGCACCAATAAGCCCCCGCTCCACGCCCGGCACTGGATGGCGATCACCGGCAAGCCGCTCGGTGCGGCTGCGGGGGCGATGATGTTCCAGAAGGGGGGCAACCCGGTGGACGCAGCTGCGGCGATGCTCGCCGTGGTCTGCACCATGTGGGACGTGCTCAGCTGGGGCGGGGAGACCCAGGCGCTGATCTATCACCCCGGTCTCAAGAAAGTCATCGCCATCAACGCGCTGGGCATGGCGCCCTCGGGCGCGACGCCGGAGTTGTACCGCTCCAAGGGCATGCGCTATCCGCCGGAGTTCGGCCCGCTGGCAATGGTGACGCCGGGGACCCCGGGCGGACTCCTGACCATGCTGGCCGAGTACGGCAAGCTGAGCCTGGCCGAGGTGCTGGAGCCCGCCATCCAGATGGCGGACGGCTATCCCATCGAGGCCCAGACCGCCAATGCGATGGAGAACAACAAGAAGCGGATCAAGGAGTGGCCCTACAGCCGGGCCACGATGCTGCCGCATGCGGGCCCGGAGCGGGAGGCGCCGGAGGCTGGGGAAATCTTCCGCCAGCCCGACCTGGCCGCGACCCTCCGCAAGCTGGTGGAGGCGGAACGGCAAGCGCTCCGGAGCGGAAAGAGCCGCAAGGACGCGATCTACGCGGCGTACCAGCGGTTCTACCAGGGAGACATCGCTCAGGAATATGTGCGCGGCGCGCGGGAACAGGGCGCGCTGGTCACCCTGGCCGATCTGGCCAACTGGAAGGTGCGGATCGAGGAACCGGTCTCGACCACCTACAAGGGGATCGAGGTCTACAAGCTCAACGTCTGGACCCAGGGACCGGTGCTGCTCCAGGCGCTGAACATCCTGGAACAAGCCGACCTGAAGGCGATGGGTTACAACTCCGCCCGCTACCTCCACACCGTCTACCAGGCGATGAACCTGGCCTATGCCGACCGGGACTTCTACTACGGCGACATTTACAGCGAGCCGGAAGAGCCGGTAAAGGGGCTGCTCTCGAAGGAGTACGCGAGGCAGCGCTATGCCCTGATCAACTGGGAGAAGAACGATCCGGACGTCCGTCCGGGTGATCCCTATCCGTTCCAGGGCGGTACCAACCCGTTCACCGAGCTGCTCAAGCGCTGGAGTGTCACTGGCGACACGACGTCCCAGCCATCGCAGCAATCGTCGCTGGATGACGAGGCGTTCAAGCGGGCGTTCTACGCCGGGACCACTTCGATCCAGACCGCCGATACGTCGGGGTGGGTGGTCTCCATCACACCCAGCGGCGGGTGGATTCCCGCGGTCATCGCGGGGAAGAGCGGGATCGGGATGAGCCAGCGGGCCCAGAGCTTCGTGACCGACCCTTCGGACGGGCCGTTCAACGTCATCGCGCCTAACAAACGGCCCCGGGTCACGCTGACCCCGTCGATGGCGCTCAAGGACGGCCGGCCCTTCATCTCCTTCGCGGTCCAGGGCGGCGATTCGCAGGACCAGAACCTGATCCAGTTCTTCCTGAACATGGTGGAGTTCGGGATGACGGTGCAGCAGGCGGTCGAGGCCCCCAACATGAATTCGTACCAGATGCGCTCCTCCTTCGGGAAGCACGACTCCCGGCCGGGCCGGATGCTGCTGGCAGAGTCCATGCCCGACTGGGTCCGTTCGGAGCTCCGGCGAATGGGGTATACGCTGGAGTTCGAGCGCAGGACCTCCGGCCCGATCAACGCGATCTTCTTCGACTGGAAACATGGGACGATGTGGGGTGGGTCGAGTGATCATGGAGAGGACTATGGTATTGGATGGTGATCGTCGCTGAATTGTAGAGTGCAGAGTGCAGAGTGCAGATTACGGAAGTGTCGCACCGCTGATGACCGTCGCTCGCGACCCGGAACCCAAGACCCGCAACACTTCTGCAATCTGCAATCTGCGCTCTGCACTCTGCATTCTCGTGCTCCCCTACTCCTTTTTGGCCGATACTGTACTGGTAGTACACGGTCTCTTCATTCTGTTCGTCATCCTCGGCGGTTTCTTCGTTCTCCGCTGGCCATTCCTGAGTTGGATTCATGTTCCCTGCGCCATCTGGGGTGCGCTGATCGAATTCCAGGGCTGGATCTGTCCCCTCACACCGCTGGAGAACCATCTGCGGGGCCTGTCGGGTGAACCGGGCTACCGCGGCGGGTTCATCGAGCACTATCTCCTTCCCCTGATCTATCCCCCCGGGCTGACGAGCGGGGTGCAGGTGCTCCTGGGCGGCGTGGTGGTTGCGATTAACTTGGTGGCCTACCTGCTTGTCTGGCGGCGTCACTGGCGTCGCCAGAGCCCGTCGTGACCGGAGGAAGCATGGAGGACCTGCGATATCCGCTGGGGCCGTTCCGCCGCCCGCCGTCCCTGGACCCTGCCGCCCGGGCCGCCGCCATCGAGACCGTTGCCCGGACCCCGGCGGCATTCCGTCTGGCCGTACGCGGACTGGACGACCGGCAGCTCGACACGCCCTATCGTCCGGGCGGGTGGACCGTGCGACAGGTGGCCCACCACGTGCCCGACAGCCACATGAACGCCTATGTCCGGTTCAAGCTGGCGCTGACCGAGGAGGTTCCGACCATCAAACCGTACATGGAGAATCTCTGGGCCGAGCTGCCGGATTCCTCGCTGCCGATCGAGCCCTCACTGGCGATGCTGGAGGCGCTGCACGAGCGGTGGGTGGCCCTGCTCCGGTCGCTTACGCCGGCCCAGTGGGAGCGCCAGTTGGTTCATCCCGAGAGCGGCCAGCAGCGGCTGGACCAGGTGCTGGCGATGTACGCCTGGCATGGGCCACACCATACGGCGCAGGTGACGAAGCTGCGCGAGCGACAGGGATGGGGCTGACAGAAGGTAGATTGCAGAGTGCAGATTGTAGAGTGCAGACTGCAGAAGTGGTCATGAGACTTCTGCACTCTGCACTCTGCAATCTGCACTCTACAATCACTCCGATTTTATGCTGACAGCCGAGTCCATCGAGTCCCGCCGCGCACTCATTGCCGAGCACGCTGAGCTCCAGGCGCTGGCGCAGCGGGTACGCGGGCGAGTCGAGCGCATCCTCGAGGAAATGCCGGAGGTTCCCCGGCTCAAGGCCATGCTCTCCCAGGACGGCGGCGTGTGTCCCGAGGACGGGTCCGCCCTCACCTACGATCCCTGGAGTCCCTCGGCCCATCGCTGCCCGGCCTGCGGCCGGGAGTGGACCGGCCAACGCCACGACCGGCACTGGGCCCGGGCGCAGCATCTCTGGCTGGCTGAACGCGCGCTCGACCTGGCGGCGCTCGCCGCCCTGGAACAGGACGAGGCGGCGGCCGCGCGTGCCGTCGAGCTGCTCGCCGCGCAGGGCCAGGTGTACCAGGAGCTGCCCAACCAGGACAACGTCCTCGGACCCACCCACCTGTTCTTCTCGACCTACCTCGAGAGCATGTGGGTCATCAACTGGCT
>DASTEX010000584.1:0-3854 GCA_035709185.1 Gemmatimonadales bacterium | reverse complement strand
CCCGGGCGACATAGCCCGGGTTGGCCAGCAGCTGCGCCGCGGTGACCACTCGCACCAGGTCGATGACCCGCTTGAGGGTGGGGGCGCCGCCGGCTCCGAACTGCCGGGAGAGATGTTCTCGGCTCACCCCCAGCTGCCGCGCCAGCTCCGTGGCGGAGAAGGGCCGGGCGCCGTCGGTCACGAGGGCGTGCCAGGCCTTCTGCTGAATCGGCTCCGTCAGACGCAGCAGCCGAGGCGCATCCGCCAGCAGGGCGCGGCGTCGTTCGGTGAGCGAATGGGCGTGGACCAGGTTGCCGACGATGGCATCATCCACTCCCTCCACCACCACTGTGATTTCGCTGGAGCGGTCTTCCAGCCGCTGGAGCAGATCGCCGTCGTCAGGCCGGAAATGGCCGTAGGCCAGCACGGTCAGCTCCGGAAACATCACCCGCAGTGCCAGCAGGTCGGGGTTCTTCATGGCCTTGAGCCCCACCACCACGGCGTCCAGCAGCACCTGGTCGAGCAGGCGACGGAGGGCCGCCGCCGAGCGGCAGGCCCGCACGTTATGAGGGCCCCGGACCAGGGTTCGGCGAAGGGCCAGCAGCGCGCCCCGGGAGTCGAGCAGGGCGGCGACCGCGGCCATGGTTCAGACGGGATGGATCGGCTTGGGAGCTTCGCGGGGCCGGCCCGCGCCGACCGCGTAGAGGGTGCGGGCCATGTCGCCGGCGCGGCGGAGGACGCCGCGGGCGTTGTCATAGCTCAGCTCAGTGAGCGCTTCCTCGAGGGCACACCAGCGACAGGCGGTGATCCCCTCGTCCACCTGCGGGACCGGCTCGTCGGCCGGCGATTCCAGCAGGAAGAAGTGGCAGAACTTGTGGATCAGGGTCCCGCCGCGGGCCCGGAAGTGCCAGTCGATGATCCGGATGGGACCGACCACCCGGAGGTCCTGGAGACCGACTTCTTCCCGGGCCTCCCGCAGCGCGGCGGCGGCCGGGCTCTCGCCTTCTTCCAGGTGACCCTTGGGCAGCCCCCACTTGTCGTAGGAGTCCCGGATCAGAAGGAAGCGGAGCGAGTTGTCAGGCAGACGCCGGTAAATCACTCCGCCGGCGCTCACCTCCCGGACCGCGCGCCGTCTCCCCATCAGAAGACGGAGAAGCGGAAGTATTTCCGCGGGTTGATCCGGATGTCGGCAATGAGCGACCGGAGCTCGCTCACCGCGGCGGTGGTTTCGACGTACAGCGCCGAATCGGTGGTGAGCTTGGCGAAGGTGCCTTCGCCTCGCTGGAGCCGCGCCATCACCGAATCCAGCCCGGCCAGCGTGCGGATCAGCGCCTCCCGGGTCCCCAGCACCGCGCCCGACAATTCCTTCAGGTCGGACGAAACATCGCGCAGGTTGGCGGTCACGGTGCGGGCGTTGGTAACGATCTCGTTGATCTCGCCATTGGCGGTGGCGGTATCGATCCGCACCATCGTGTTCCGGAGCGAGGCCGACGTGACGTCCAGCTTTTCGGTGATGGCCGACGTGCGGCCGGTGATCCGGCCGATGGTGGAGGTTTCCTCTTTCGCGAACTGCTGCAGGTGCGAGGTGATCGCGGTCAGGTCGTTCACGCTCCGCCGCAGGTCGGCAATGACGGCCGAATCGATCGCGCCTTCCACCCGCGAGGTGATGAGGCCGACGTCGTTGGCAATCCGATTGGCCTGGGCCGTCAGCTCGCCGATGCCGGGCATGTCGGCCCCGGGCCAGCGGTCCCCGGCGCCTTCCGCCGCCGCCCGGAGATCGGCCACCAGGCCGGGATTGTTAGGCGGCTGGTCCAGGCTGATGACTTCGGCCTGCCATTCCCCGAACAGGGTGGCGGAAATGGCCATCACCCCGGGGCGCTGGGGCACCTCCGCCTGGCGATCAACCCGGAGCTCGGCCTCCACCCAGTTGTCGTCCGTCAGGCGGATGGCCTGCACGGTCCCGATCCGGACGCCCCGAAGGATGACCGGGGCGCCCGGCTGGAGCCGCCCCACCGAGCGGAACCGGGCAATGTGGACCCGGTTCAGCCCGCCGATGTCGGCCTCGCTCAGGAAGAGCGCTCCGCCGATCACCATGGCGATCGCCACCAGGATCACGAGCCCGACCACGAACTCGTGTTTCCGTCTCATGCCACCTCCGTCTCGGTCTCCGGCCGGCCCTCGATGAAATTCCGAAGGACCACGTCGTCCGACTCCCGGACTTCATCGGGTGTTCCCACGGCCCGGATCCGGCCCCGGTGGAGCAGCGCCACCCGGTCCGCCACCGCGAAGACGCTCCGCATATCGTGGGACACCATGACCATGGTTGCGCCGGTTTCCCGACGGACCTTGAGCATCAGCGCGTCCATCGTGGCCGTCGTGACGGGGTCGAGACCGGTCGTGGGTTCGTCAAACAGAATGTAGTCAGGCCGGAGGGCGATCGCCCGCGCGATCCCGGCCCGTTTGCGCATGCCGCCTGACAATTCGGCCGGAAATCGGTCCTCGGAGCCGGACAGGTCCACCAGCCCGAGGCCGTCCGTCACCCGCCGCTCGATCTCGCCCGGATCCAGATCGCGCCGGCGGAGCCCGAGCCGGATGTTGTCTCCGATCGTCATGGAATCGAACAGCGCGGCGAACTGAAAGACGTACCCGAACCGGGAACGGAGTGCGGCGAGCGCATCGGGCTCGAGCTCGCTCACGTACTGCCCATCCACCCAGACCCGGCCGGCGTCGGGCCGGAGCAGCCCGACGATGTGCTTGAGCAGGACGCTCTTCCCCGTCCCCGAGCGACCGATGATCGCGGTGGCCTGGCGGTCGGGGATTTCGAGGTCGATCCCGTCGAGGACGGTCTTCGAGCCGAAACTCTTCCGTACGCCCTCGAAGCGGATCATGAGTCGGAAGGGGCGGAAAGGTCGGAAAGGTCGGAAAACTCCTCGTGGGGCGGAGTGCTTCCGACCCTTCCGACTCTCCCGACTTTTCCGACCGAACGAAGGTTCACAGGAGTACCAATGCCCAGAACGCGTCGAGCACCAGGATCGCCATGCACCCGAACACCACCGCCCGGGTGGCGGCGCGGCCGACGCCTTCGGCGCCGCCGCGCGTGGCCAGGCCTTCCAGCGATCCCGCCAGGGCGACGGCGGTGCCGAAGCTGGCCGCTTTCACCAGGCCGTACCAGATGTCCTTGAACTGATAGAAGAGCCGCGAGCCCTGGACGAACGACATGGTGCTGAGGTCGAGAGTCGCGAGCGAGGTCAGCCAGCCCGAAGTCACCCCGATGGTCATGGCGACGGCAGTGACGACCGGGAACATGACCGTGGCCGCGATCACCCGGGGAACGATCAGATAGGACGCCGGACTGATGGAGAGCGTTTCCAGCGCATCGACCTGTTCGGTCACGCGCATGGTCCCCAGCTCCGCCGCCACGTTCGCGCCCACCCGCCCCGCCAGGGCCATGCCGGTGAGCACCGGCCCCAGCTCCATCAACACGGCCTTGGTGACCAGCGTGCCGACGAAGTACTTGGGCACCGCTCCGGTGAAGATGTACGAGGCCAGCAGCGCCAGCACGATGCCGGTGAAGACCGCCAGGAAGACCGCGATGGGCACCGAGTCCACGCCCAGCCGCCGCATGAGCGGCAGCACCTCGGGGACCCAGGTCCGGGTGTCGCGCAGGGCGCGGGCTGCCGCCAGGGCGCCACGGCCGGTGGAGGAGATGATGCCGGAGACGAGACCGCCGGCCGGTGCAGTCACCGACCGTCCGCCCGTCGGGCCGCCGGCCCGTCCCTCACGCGGCGAAGCTCGCCAGCGCCCGCCCCACGTCGCCTTCGCGCAGCCGCTTGAGGGCCCGGTCGCGCAACTGCCTGACCCGTTCGCGGGTCACG
>DASTEX010000583.1:0-2514 GCA_035709185.1 Gemmatimonadales bacterium | reverse complement strand
CCGGATGAAAGCTCCGGCTCCGAAACCCGGGTAGCAATCGCCAGACCGCGAGACCGCCAGATGGAATACACCGCGGGAATGACGATGAGGGTCAGGAGCGTGCTGCTCACCATGCCTCCCACCATGGGCGCCGCGATCCGTTTCATGACCGAGGCGCCGGTGCCACTGCTCCAGAGGATCGGCACCAGGCCGGCCATGATGGCGACGACGGTCATGATCTTGGGCCGGACCCGTTCGACGGCGCCGTCCATGATCGCGCTGTGCAGATCGCCCGCCGTCAGGCGGCCACCGCCCGCCAGCCGGGCTTTCCAGGCGTGGTCGAGGTAGATCAGCATCACCACTCCGGTCTCCGCCGCCACCCCGGCAAGGGCGATCAGTCCCACCACCACCGCCACCGAGAGGTTGTAGTCCAGGGCCCAGATGAACCAGATGCCGCCCACCAGCGCAAAGGGAAGGGATAGCATCACGATGGCCGCCTCCGCCAGGCTGCGGAAGTTGAGGTAGAGCAGCAGCAGGATCACTCCCAGCACCGCGGGGACCACGTACTGCATCGTGGCGCGGGCCCGCTCCATGTGCTCGAACTCGCCGCTCCATTCCAGCCGGTACCCGTCGGGCAGCTCCACCTCGGCTGCCACCATGGCCTGGGCGTCCCGGACGAAGCTGCCGATGTCGCGCCCGGCTACGTCGACGTAGACCCACGCCGTCGGCTGCGCGGCCTCCGAGCGCACCACCATGGGACCGGCCACCTGGGAGATGGTGGCGACCTGGCCTAACGGTACGAAGGCCTCTTTGCCGGTTGGGGCCCTGCCGGACTCCCCCATACGCATCCCGCCGCCGGCTTGCGCCGCGTTGCCGTGCGCGACGGGAATCAGCACGGCTGCCAGCCGTTCCGGCGTGTCCCGCAGCTCCTGGGGATAGCGCACCCGCACGCCGTAGCGCTCGCGGCCTTCCACCGTCTGCGTGATGGTCATGCCGCCCACCGCCGTGGCGATCACGGTCTGCACGTCGCCCACGTTCAGACCGTGGCGCGCTGCGGCCGCCCGATCAATGGCAATATCCAGGTAAAAGCCCGACATGGCCCGCTCGGCGAACACGCTTCGCACGCCCGGAACCATGCCGATGGAGGTTTCGACCTCCCGCCCGATCCGCTCGAGCTCCGCGAGGTTGGGGCCGAAGATCTTGACCCCCACCGGCGTGCGAATCCCGGTCGCAAGCATGTCGATCCGCCCCTTGATGGGCATGGTCCAGGCGTTGGTGATCCCCGGCAGGCGCACCGCGCTGTCCATGGCGGCGACGAGTCCATCGTACGTCAGACCGGGACGCCATTCCGATTCCGGCTTGAGCGTGATGGTGGTCTCGAACATGTCGAGACCGGCAGGATCGGTGGCGGTGCCGGCCCGGCCGGCCTTGCCGAACACGCTGGCCACCTCGGGAAAGGACGCCAGCACGCCGTCCTGGATCCGCAGAATTTCCCGGGCCCGCGCGACACTGACTCCGGGCACCGTGGTCGGCATGAACAGCAGGGTGCCTTCGTTGAGCGGCGGCATGAACTCGCTGCCCAGCCGGGCCCACGGGATCCAGGTGGCGATCAGCACCAGCAGCGCCGCTCCAATGGTCATCCACCGGTTCCGCAGGACGAAGCGGATCACCGGGGAGTAGAGCCGGATCAACCACCGGTTGAGGGGATTGGCCCGCTCCCGGAGGATTCGTCCCCGGATGAACAGGCCCACCGCCGCGGGTACCACCGTGACGGACAGCAGACTGGCCGCCGCCATCGCGAAGGTCTTGGTGAAGGCGAGTGGCCGGAAGAGACGACCCTCCTGTCCTTCCAGGGCAAAGACCGGAATGAACGACACGGTCACGATCAGGAGCGAGAAGAAGAGGGCCGGCCCCACTTCGGTGGTCGCTTCGCGCACCACCCGCCAGCGCTCCGCCGCGGTCAGCCCGCCGGGATCGAGCCAGCGCCCGGTGGCCTGGCCCCGGGCGGTCAGCGCCCGCTCCAGGTGCTTGTGGACGTTCTCGATCATCACGATCGCGGCATCGATCATGACGCCAATGGCAATGGCGATGCCGCCCAGCGACATGATGTCGGAGCCCACCCCGGCCAGCCGCATGGCGACGAACGCGAGCAGCACACCCAGCGGCAGGGTGATGATGGCCACCAGCGCCGAGCGAAGGTGCAGCAGGAACACCAGGCAGACGCCCGCCACGATCAAGCTCTCCTCGATCAACTTGCCCCGGAGAGTCCCGATGGCCCGCTCGATCAGGTCGCTCCGGTCGTACACCGGCCGGATGACTACGCCGGCCGGCAGGGCCGCACCCAGCTGGTCGATGCGCGCTTTCACCTTCCGGACCGTGGCGAGCGCATTCTCCCCGAACCGCATGACGACGATGCCGCCCACCACGTCGCCCCGGCCGTCGAGATCGGCGATCCCCCGGCGCACCGCGGGACCGGTACTCACCCGTCCCAGCTCAGCCACCCGCACCGGGGTGCCGGTGGCCGTGGCCGTCACC
>DASTEX010000582.1:0-3485 GCA_035709185.1 Gemmatimonadales bacterium | reverse complement strand
CCACCACGCGTTCTTCCCGGCCATCGGTCCAGTAGGCCAGGCCCCGCCCGGCAAACTGGCGGGGAGCTTTCTGCCACCGGATGCCTTCGTCGAGCCGCCACATCCAGAGGGTTTCGCCGGTGGCGGGATCGAGCGCCAGGGCTACCCGCCGGGTGGTGGCGACGGTGAACAGCCGGCCGTTGGCGTAGAGCGGCGTGGTGCGGTAGTACTCGTCGCTGCCGAACGCGCCGGCGTTCCACTGCCAGGCGAGCTTGAGCGAATCGAAGTTGGACGCGTTGATCTGGTCGAGGGGGGAATACCGGGTGCTCCACAGGTCGGCGCCCCAGACCCGCCATTCGCCCGGCACGTTGCCGCGCGCCGGGGCCGGCTGCTGCGCCTCCCCCGGGCCGGCCAGGATCAGGGCAACCGCGATTCCCGCCAGCAAACGCACTCGGGCCCGCTCGGACATCGTCATCGTGACCTCAAGAGGGAAGAATCGCGCCCCGGCTTGAACTCGATCCGGATTCTGGACAACTCGGTGGAATCGGCGGACAGCGCCGCCTCGCCCGGCGGCATCCCGTTCATCCTGAGCACGTACGCGAGCACCGTGATGTATTCGCGCTCGGTCAGGCTTCCCGGGTCGCTCTTGGGCATGGCATCCCGGACGAAGCTGTAGAGCTCCCAGAACGGGCGGCCCTCCCACTTGGCGGCGAACTCCGGGCCGGTGTGGGTGATCGCGGAGTGGCAGCTCACGCAATGCATCGCGTAGAGCTCCTGCCCCTTCAGGGCCTGGTCCGCGGTGTACACCCCCGCGCGGGTGGACCGTGAGGCGGATGGCGCACTCTGGGCCCATCCCGTCAGCGGGAACGCAAGAACAGCGGCTGCCAGCAGGAGGAGCGAGAGGGGCACTGCACTGTCATCGCGAGGGCCCGAAGGGTCCGTGGCGATCTCCCCGAGATTGCTTCGGGGCCTGAGGCTCCTCGCAATGACCAGCATGACCCAGGCGGCAGCGGCCACGATCAGCGCCAGCATCGCGGTCCGCATCAGGTCCGCCAGCAGGGCGGTGTCGAGCGCCGGCCACTCGAACCGGTACGACCGGAGCGCGGACCAGCGTGCCGCCATCCAGTGCCAGGCCGAATGGGCGACCACCGCCGACACCAGGATGGTGCCGATCCGCTCGGGGACTCGCCGGAACAGCCACGCGAGCGCCGGTACCAGCGCAGCGACCACCGCAATCTGTCCCAGCTCGACCCCCAGGTTGAACGCCAGCAGCGAGGTGGCCAGGTTGGCGCCGGCAAACTGGAGGGAATCCCGGAGAAAGAACGAGAAGCCGAAGCCGTGCACCAGCCCGAACGCGAACGCCAGCACCCAGCGCCGCTCCCGGCGGGCTCCCAGAATGTTCTCCAGTGCCATATAAACGATGGAGACCGCGATCAGCGTCTCGATCAGCGGGGCGAACCAGAGCGCGCCCGGCGCCAGCCCCAGAGTGGAGGCGACCAGAGTGATCGAATGGGCGACGGTGAACGAGGTCACGATCACGATCAGAGGCCGCAGCTTCCGGAACGGCAGCACCAGGCAGAGCAGGAAAAGCAGGTGGTCGATACCGTCGAGGATGTGCAGGAACCCCAGCTTCACGAACCGGAGCGCGGTCTGATGCCAGCGGGGATCCAGCCGGACCAGGCCCGGGTCGCCGGAAAACCGGTAGGCCCGCTCTCCTCCGGTGGGAGGAAGGAACCGGAGCACCGTGGTGGTCGTGAGGCCGAGCCGTCCCAGCAGCGGCCGCATCGAGAAACGCGACCGGTCCGACTCGATGGGGTACTCCAGCAGGACATCGAGCATCCCCTGCTGCCACACCAGATCGGTGCTGTCGGGCAGGGGAGCTCCCCGGACATGGGCGAGCGCGTGGGACCAGGTGTCGAAGGAACGGTCCGACGGCAGAGAAACTCTGGTGGCCGTGATCCGGGCACTCCCGAGCGGCCGGCCGTTTTCCGAGAGCTCGAGGGCGTCGGCAATCCAGAGCCGGGCCGCATCGTCCAGGGCAGGGCCCGACCGCCCCAGGTCGAGATACGTCCCTCCTCGAAGCGGGAACTCGATGTCCCGCATGGCCTCGAGCGGCGCCCGCACCAGGAGCCGAAGGGTCTGACCCTCGGGCCGAACCAGGGCGAGGACCGTGACGCGGGCGGGAATCTCGTGCGCCGCGGCCGGCGAAGGACCAAGGAGCAGTAAACCTGACGCCAGGGTGACGGTGAGGCCGAGCCGGGATGTGCGAGGGCTCATAGCGAGAGTATACTCTTTCCCGTCCCCGGAGGCACGGGGTTCCACTCCGCCGCCAGGAGGATCGCGTCATGATTCGTCCACGCACGCTGGTGCTGGGATCCGCGCTGGCCGCGCTGATCGTGGCGCTCGGAGTGGGGCAGGCCGCCCTCGAAGCCGCCCAGGGACAGGGCGTGGAGGCCCCGGTGTTCGAGGTCGATCCCTTCTGGCCCAAGCCGCTCCCCAATCACTGGATCCTCGGCTCCGCGATCGGCGTGGGAGTGGACTCCAGGGACCACGTCTTCATCGTCCACCGCGGCTTCGCGACCCTGGCCGCCCGGACCGAAGCGGGACTCGACACCAGGCCCCCCACCGGCGAGTGCTGTGCCGCCGCTCCCCCGATTCTGGAGTTCGATCCCGAAGGAAACCTGGTCAACTCGTGGGGAGGCCCGGCGCCGGGATACACCTGGCCGCTCTCCAATCACGGCATTTCGGTCGATCACAAGGACAATGTGTGGATCGGCGGAAACGGCAGCTGCTCGGACTCGCTGGTCACTGCCGGCGTCTGCCCGAAGGCCGGGAGCATCGACTCCCATCTGCTCAAGTTCAGCCATGACGGCAAGCTGCTGCTGGAAATCGGGGTGCCCCACCAGACCACCAACAGCCAGAGCATGACCAGCTTCGGCCGGGTGGCCAAGATCGCCTTCGACCCCGCCGCGAATGAAGCCTTCCTGGCCGACGGCTACAGCAATCACCGGGTGGCCGTGATCGACATGGACAACGGCAAGATCAAGCGGTTCTGGGGCGCCTACGGCAAGACACCCTCCGACAGCAATCTGGGCCGCTACAATCCCGACGCCCCGCTGGCCCAGCAGTTCCGTACACCGGTGCATTGCGCCGAGCCGACGCCCGACGGGCTGGTGTACGTGTGCGACCGGCCCAACAACCGGATCCAGGTGTTCCGCAAAGACGGCAGCTTCGTCAAGGAGCAGCGGATCGCTCCCCGGACGCTGGGGGACGGCGCGGTCTGGGACATCGCCTTCTCCCGCGATCCGGCCCAGCGGGTCCTCTACCTGGCCGACGGCAAGAACGAGAAGATCTACGTGATGGACCGGCAGTCGCTCGAGGTCCTCACCAGCTTCGGAGACGGCGGCCGCCAGCCCGGGCAGTTCTTCGCCGTCCACAGCATTGCCACTGACTCGATGGGGAACATCTTCACGACCGAGACGTACGAAGGCCGCCGCCTGCAGAAG